>JAYUZK010000132.1:0-4621 GCA_043751835.1 Gemmatimonadota bacterium
AGGCGGAAAACCGCTCGCTGGTGAAGTACCGCCTGATCATTGACGACATCGACGGCTGGCCCGCCTTTCAGCGGGTGCTGACCGCGCTCCGCCGCATCGCCGACCGCCATCGCGCCTCGATCGCCCAGGTGGCGATCCGATTCGTGCTGGACCAGCCCGGCGTCGGCGCCACGATCGTCGGTGCGCGCCACGCCGGCCACCTCGACGATCTCGAGGGAGTTGCGAGGCTCCATCTCGATCGCGACGATCGCACGTCGATCGCGGCGGCGGTGGGTTCTGCGCCGGGGCCTGATGGGGATGTCTATGAAGTGGAACGGGAGCCGGGCGGGCGTCACGCCGCCATCATGCGGTACGACCTCAACTCGAAGGCCATCGACTAGCCGTCAGACCGCGAGACGCCGTTCGTAGGGGACCGTTTCGCCGGGTTCGAGGTAGCGGTTCCCACCGAGTCCACGATTCGTCTGGCGGCCCTAGTTGTTGGGTGCTATTTGACAATGCCCGAGGCGAGAGTCGAACTCGCACGCCGTTGCCGGCGGTGGATTTTGAGTCCACTGCGTCTGCCATTCCGCCACTCGGGCTTGACGGCGAGGAATATGGATCCGCTCCGGGCGCCCGGGCAACCCGGTCCGTCAGGGCCGGAGCCGGCCCCGCCGCGGCCCCTGCATTTCCTGACGGAGTTCCTGCCGCTGGTTCCGGATCTCCTGGACCCGCTGCGCCAGCCGATCGCGGAGCAGGACATACTGGGCCCGCTGGATCGGACTCAGGACCGGCGACAGCTCGGCCAGTTCATCCCGGAACGTCTGAGCGTGGGCAATCCGCACGGCCATCATGTTGTCGACCAGTTTCGAGACGGCCGACTCATTGGCGGCCACCCCCGGACGCATGGCGAAGGTCAGCTGCATCCGGAGGTCCCGCTCGTCCCGCTCGAGATTCCGGCGCTTGGCCCCCCAGGTGGCCAGGATGACTCGGGCACGGGACGCCTGGTCACCAGCCAGTCCAAGCTCGACGGTCAGCCGCTCGCCGAACCGATCTTCGATCATGCGCCGCAACTGCTCCGCTCGGGGGCCCTCGACCTCGGTGCTGTCCTGCGCCCGAAGCGACCCGGCCATCCCGACGACCAAGGCCAGCCCCAATCCCCACGTCCATCGCGTCATCATCGTCACCCCTCCATGGAACGGAGAATCCGCTCCAGCTCGTCCGCGTTCAGATCGCCGGTTCCGGCCGGCGCCGACTCCCCGATTCCGGGCCCCGAGTCGAATTCCTTGAGCACCGCCTCGAGTTCCGTGGCGGATAGATCGTCGAGTTCCGGCAACGCTTGCGCCGATTGCCCCGCCCCAGCCGGCCCGGAGCGGTCCGACCAACGCGGCACCGCGATCGCCAGCACCACGGCCGCCGCCAACGCAAGTCTCCACATCCACCCGGTCGACCGGCGAGGCCGAATGGGGATCACCTTGGCCGACGCCTCACCGGCCACCCGCTCCCGGATTCGGACCGCCATCAGCGCCGGATCGCCTACCTGGACGCTGGCCCCGAGGTGCCGGACCCCGCCGATCAGCCGCCACTCCGCGGCGCAGTCAGCGCATGACGCGAGGTGGGCCGACTCCTCGTCGCTCCACTGGGCTCGGCCGGCCGCCACCACCGGCATCCGATCGGACAAGCCATCGCACAGAGTCATCGCGCCAACTCCTTCAACCGCTTGACGGCATGATGATAGTGGACCCGCGCTGACCCCGGCGTCGTGCCGAGCGCCTCACTGATCTCCTGGTATTCGAGTCCCTGCTGGGCCCGGAGAAGAAAGACTTCCCGCTGCAACCGGGGCAACCGCTCCAACTCCAGCATCAACCGTTCCTCGAGTTCGTTGGCCCCTGCCTCGCCTTCGGGATCCGCCTGATCAGCCACGTCATGGTCCTCGATCGGCACCCACTCTCGGCCCTTGCGGCGCCGGTGGGCGTCCCGGGCCAGATTGGTCCCGATCCGGAACAGCCAGGTCTTGAATGACGACTCGCCCCGCCAGCCTTCGAGGGCCCGAAACGCCTTGAAGAACGACTCCTGGACCAGATCGTCGACCTCGGCGGGATCGGCCCCGGCCGAATAGAGGAATCGGCCGAGGGGATTGGCGAGCCGCTTGACCAATTCCTCGGCGGCCCGCTCCTCTCCGGCGCGATAGCTCGCGACCAGTTCTTCGTCGGTCCGCTGGTTCATTGGCTGGCAGGTAGACGCAAATCGAGGTCCAGTGTTAACCCGAACCCCTTAGATTGCGGCCCGGTCATTCCCCAGAAGGTATCCCCATGCGCCGATTCACCGCGGCAATTGCCGCCCTGCTCTGGCCCCTCACGATTGCCGCGCAGGTGGTGCCGAAGATCCCGGTCGAGACCTACCGCCTCGACAACGGACTCCGCGTCATCCTCTCCGCCGACCACAGCACCCAGGTGGTGACGGTCAACCTCTGGTTCAACGCCGGATCGCGCAACGAGGTCCGCGGCCACACCGGGTTCGCCCACCTGTTCGAACACATGATGTTTCAGGGCTCGGCCAACGTAAAGAAGGGCGATCACTTCGCCCTCGTCGAGCGGGCCGGCGGCCTGACCAACGCCAGCACCGCGGAGGACCGGACCAACTACTTCGAGATGCTGCCCTCGAACCGGCTCAACCTCGGCCTCTGGCTCGAGGCCGACCGGATGCGCTCTCTGGCGGTCACCGATTCCAATCTGGCCAATCAGCGGGAGGCGGTGAAGGAGGAGCGGCGGCTCCGGGTGGACAACCAGCCGTACACCGCCGTGTTCTTCGAGGGGATTTACGCCCTTCAGGACAGTACCACGTGCTTTCCCTATGCCCATTCGGTGATCGGTTCGATGACGGACCTGAACGCGGCCGGCACCGGCGACGTGAAGGCGTTCTTCGATCTGTACTACGCCCCCAACAACGCCACGCTGGTGGTGGCCGGGGACTTCGAGCCCGCCCAAGCCAAGGGCATGATCAGCGAAGCCTTCGGTTCGATCCCCCGAGGGGCCGAGGCGCCCGCGGTGACCTGCGACGCCCGCTTCTCGCCCGGGCGGGTTCGGAAACCGTGGCCGGATGCCAAGGCGACACTGCCTGGCGCCTTCCTGGCCTATCGCGTCCCCCAATACTCCGACGCCGACTATCCCGCCGTTGTCCTGCTGGCCTCGATCCTCGGCCAAGGCGAAAGCTCCCGGCTCAACAAGACCGTGGTCCGCGAGAAGCGCCTGGCGCAGGCGGCGTTCACCTTCCTCAACCCTTCCGCGCCACGGCGGGGGCCGGGCGTCTTCCTGGCCGGTACCATCGCCAATCAGGGCGTCTCGGCCGAGGCGCTCGAGACCGCGGTCTCTGCCCAGATCGATTCCATCGCAAAGCACGGCGTATCCGCCGCGGAACTGGACAAGGCGAAGAACGGCTACCTCGCCACCAAGATCCAGCAGCAGCAGATCTCCTACTTCCTCGCCGAGGCAATCCAGGAAGCCACCATGTTCCTGGGTGATCCCAACGGCGTCAACACCGATCCGGCCCGCTATCTCGCCGTCACCGTGGCGGACGTCCGCCGCGTGGCGGCCCGGTACTTTGTCCCGGAGAACTCACTCGTGCTGCTGGTCACCCCCGGAGGTGCCCAATGACCCGGCACCTCGGGGCACTCGCCGCATTGATGTCCCTCGCCATCGGCACCCGGCCGCTGACGGCCCAGACCCGGGCTCCCGATCCGCTACCGCTGAAGCCGGCGGCCTTCCCGCCGTTCCGGGAGGCGATGCTGGCGAACGGGGCTCGGCTGATCGTGGTCGAGAACCACCGGCTTCCGGTGCTGTCGCTCTCGTTGTCGTTCGGCGCCGGGCGGGTCGCGGATCCGCCCGGGAAAGAAGGCTTGGCCGGCATGGTCGCGGGACTCCTGACCAAGGGCGCCGGTTCCCGTACCGCCGACCAAGTGGCCGAGGCCATCGAGCGGGTCGGCGGCTCGATCGGCGCCGGCGGAGGCACTGACTTCCTGACGATTTCGGCCGGGGTGCTCTCGAAGGATGCCGGGCTCGCGTTCGAGCTGGTCGGCGACGCCGTGGTTCGACCCAAGTTCGACAGCAGTGAGGTCGAGCTGCTCCGCACCCAGACCCTGTCGGGTCTCGATCTCGAGCGCTCCCAGCCCGCGGCGATCGCCAACCGGATCCTCGATGGCCTCCTGTTCGGAGATCATCCGTATGCGAAGCATCCGACCGTCCTTTCCGTCAAGGCCATCGGCCGCGGCGACTTGGTCGCGTTCCAGAAGACCCGGCTCCGCCCCGCGGGCGCCCTGCTGGTCGTGGCCGGCGACATCTCCTTGGCCCAGGCCCGGGCCCTGGCCACCAAGGCATTCCGAGGATGGGTCGGTGCGTCTGCCCCGCTCCCGGTTGCCACGCCCCTCATCACCCGGACCCGCACGGACATCGTGCTCGTCCATCGCCCCGGCTCGGTCCAGTCGAACATCGTGGCGGCGAATCTCACCTACCGTCCGGGGGATCCGCGTCACTACGCGGCCGTCGTCGCCAACCGGGTGATCGGCGACGGCGCGGACTCGCGCCTCTTCAAGATTCTCCGCGAGGAGAAGAGCTGGACCTACGGCGCCTACTCGGCTCTCGAGCGCCAC
>JAYUZK010000133.1:0-11113 GCA_043751835.1 Gemmatimonadota bacterium
GTAACAACCGGGGAGCTTGACGGTACCCGAAGCTCGGACACCTGTCAATGATGACCGGATAACCCCGGAACCTCGCTATTGTCCGAACTCGATGGCGTGCCGCTCGCGGCCGAACCAGGCGACGATGCCGGCGAGCAGGAACACGGTGACGGCGGTGAGCGCCATGGCGTTGGCGTAGCTTGTTCGCTCGGCAAAGACCGCTTCGAGGTAGGCCACGGTGCCGGCCAGCGCCGTTCCGCACTGATAAGCGAACCCCGGCAGGAAGCCGCGAACCGCATCGGGCGACATCTCGGTGATGTGGGCCGGGATCACCCCCCAGGCCCCCTGGACCATGAACTGGATCAGGAAGGCGCCGGGCCACAGCCACATGAGACTCGGAGGGTAGGCCCAGAGCGGCACCACGACGATCGCGAGCGACAGGGCCGCGATGATTGTCCGCCGCCGGCCGAACCGGTCGGAGAGATGGCCGAAGGTGATCCCGCCGATCAAGGCACCGATCATCGAGACGATCGTGATGAGCATCCGTTCCCGCCCCGCGATCCCGAACTGGCGCTGGAGGAAGGTCGGGTACATGTCCTGGGTTCCATGCGCGACGAAGCTCATCATCATCAGGAACAGAACCAGGTACAGGTAAAGCTTCCAATTCGACAGGGTGGCGCGGCCCAACTGGCCCCATTCGTGGTGCCGGGTCTTCTGCCAGACCTCGGACTCGGTCACCCGGAACCGGACGAAGATCGCCAGCAGGGCGGGGAGCCCTCCAATGAAGAACAGGGGGCGCCATCCCCACCGCGGGTAGATGAACAAGTAGCAGGCTGCGGCGAGCAGGTAGCCGGCGGCGTAACCCTCCTGGAGCACGCCGGAAAGAATGCCGCGCCGTTTGTGCGGCGCCTTTTCCATCGCGAGCGACGCGCCGACGCCCCACTCACCGCCCATCCCGATGCCGAAGAGGGCTCGAAGGATCAGAAACGTCTGGAAGTCGGGTGCCAGTCCTGAGGCCACTTCGATGATCGAGAAGAACACCAGATTGATCATCAAGGGGAGCCGGCGGCCGTAGCGGTCGGCCATCAGTCCGAAGATCAAGGCGCCCACCGGCCGGAGGGCCAGTGTCAGCGTGATTGTGAGCGCGATATCCTTGTCGGGGCGGCCGAAGTCGTGGGCGATGGCCGTCAGGGCCACCACGACCAGGAAATAGTCGAAGGCATCCAGCGTCCAGCCCAGAAAGCTTGCGAAGACGGCTGCGCCGGCAGTGTTGTTCCTGGTATCGGCCATGGTACTTTGGAGGCGTTCCCCCTACCGGACGTGGTGCGCGATGTGTCGAAACATCAAGACGCTCTTTCATTTCGAGCCGCCGGTCACCGACCCGGAAGTCGACGCCGCGGCGGTGCAGTTTGTCCGCAAGGTGAGCGGGTTCACCAAGCCTTCGCAGATGAACGCGCCAGCCTTTGATCGCGCCGTCGCCGACGTCGCGGCCTCGGTGCGGACCCTGCTGGGCTCACTGGTCACCACCGGGGCCCCTCGCGACCGGGCTGTCGAGGCCGCCAAGGCCCGGGCCCGAAACGCCAAACGTTTTCCTCCGGGCCAGCCGGGTGTCGGGCCCGGATAAGCCGCATCGTGGGGGAGGGGCGCTCCAAGGTTGCGTCGGCCTGCCCAATTCCACAAGGCGAGTGGTAACTTCATGAACGACTTCCCTGTGCCGCAGCCCTGTCGGCCCCCGGGGGCCTTGCGGCCCAGCCGCCCGCGTCACCGATCACCGCCGAAGAATTGGCCGGCCGCCTCCGATTGTTCCCGCCTGCGCCCAATGACGCCGGGTTCCCGAGCGTGCTTGAGCGCCCTTCGCCGGGGCGGTTAGGTTCCCCTGTCTCCGACACGGAAATCCAGGCTCGTGACCACCAAGCCCAGCCGCCTGCGCGCGCTGACCGATGAATACCGGGCCCTCGCCGTGACCCTCGAGTCCGGCGGCGGACCTGAGCGCGTCGCGAAGATGCACGCGCAAGGGAAGCTTTCCCCCCGGGAACGGGTTCGGCGGCTCCTCGACCCCGGAAGCCCGTGGTTCGAGGTTGGCCTCCTCGTTGCCTATGACCGCTACGACGGCCAGGCGCCCGGGGCGGGGGTCATTACCGGGGTGGGCCGGGTCGAGGGGCGGGACGTGGTGGTCGTGGCCAACGACGCCACCGTCAAGGCCGGGTCGTGGTGGCCGGAGACCATCGGCAAGATCCTCCGCGCCCAGGAAATCGCCATGCGGCAGCGGATCCCGATCGTCTACCTGGTCGACAGCGCCGGTGTGAATCTCCCGTACCAGGGTGGCGTCTTCCCCGGCCAGTATGGCGCCGCCCGGATCTTCTACTACAACTCGATCATGCGGCGCTACCTTCAGGTTCCGCAGATCTCGGCTGTCATGGGGAGCTGTGTCGCGGGGGGCGCCTACCTGCCGGCTCTCTCCGACGTAATCTACATGGTCGATGGAACCAGCTTCATGGGTCTCGGCGGCCCCAACCTGGTGAAGGGCGCCACCGGACAGACCGTCGACGCCGAATCGTTAGGCGGAGGCCGGACCCATACCGGTGTGAGCGCCGTCGCCCATTACCTCGCGGCCAACGACGTCGAGTGTCTGCAGAAAATCCGGGAGTACATGGCCCGGCTCCCCAGGGTGGGGGGCGTCAGTCACCGGCTGACCGAGCCCCGGGATCCCGCCCGGCCGCCGGCCGATCTCTACGAACTCCTGCCCCCGGATCACCGCAAGTCTTACGACATGCGCGACCTGCTGGCCTGTCTGCTCGACGAGGGACGGCTCGAGGAGTTCCAGCCCGCCGTGGCCCCCGAAATGATCTGCGGCCATGCCAGGATAGCTGGTCAGCCGGTCGCGGTGATCGCCAATCAGCGCGGTCTCATCAAACCCAGACCTGGAGAGCGGCCCCGGTTCGGCGGGATCATCTACACCGAGAGCGCCGAGAAGGTGGCCTACTTCATCGAGACGGCCAGCCGCGAGCGGATTCCCATCCTCTTCGTCCAGGACGTCAGCGGGTTCATGGTGGGGCCGGAGGCCGAACACTCCGGGATCATCCGGGCCGGGGCCCGCTTGGTGGAGGCAATGGCCACGGCTCGGGTCCCGCGGATCGTGCTTACGGTCAACCATGCCTCCGGCGCCGGCTATTACGCCATGGCGGGTCAAGGCTTCGACCCCGACTTCATCGTCTCGTGGCCGACCGGCCGAATGGGCGTCATGGAGGGCGAGTCGGCCGTCATGGCGGTGCACGGGCCGGCGATCGAAAAAGCCAAGAAGGAAGGGAAGCCGGTCCCGACCGAGGTTGAGGCCTCGATGGCGCAGATGCGAGCCGACTACGACCGTGATCTCGATGCCCGCCACGCGGCGGCCCGGGGGCAGGTGGATGCCATCGTGACCCCGGAAGAGACCCGGGCTCAACTCGCCTTCCTGCTCGAGGTGACGGCCAATTTCGCCGGCCCCCACGTCGGGGCCTTCGTTCTCCCGTCCCTGGACGACCATGCGCGTTCCTGAGGTCCGCTGGGCTTTGATCGTGGCCCTCGCGGCCTGCGCCAGCCCGGCGCCGACCACCGTTCCCAAACCGAATATCGATCCCGGTCGTGTACCGCCCCCCCCGGTCGTGGTGAATCCCCCCCCGCCGGCGCCCAAACGGCCCGTGCTCCCGCCCTCGGAGGCCTTTCGGCGGGGCCTGATGCCACTCGCCTCGACCAACGTGTGGGCCTATCGGCAGGCCCACCCGACCTACGACGGGCGCGGGGTCCTGATCGGCATTCTCGATAGTGGCATCGATGCCTTCGTCGGCGGGCTCCAGACGACTTCCACCGGCCTCGCCAAGCTGATCGACCTCCGGGATTTCTCGGGCGAGGGGCATGTGGTGCTCCAGCGGGTCGTGCCGCACGGCGACACGGTGCGGATCGGGCGAATCGAACTCAGCGGTGTGCGCCGGGTCCTGAGCCTTGTGTCCGCGGAGTCACTGGTCGGTGGCACGATTGCCGAGCGGGTTCTCGGTGAGATGCCGGCCAGTGATCTCAACGGCGACGGCGACAACGCCGACACCCTTGCGGTGCTCGTCGGCCGGGCGCCCGATGGCTGGGTCTTGTTCGCCGATACCAACGGGGACGGGTCCCTCGCGGACGAAAAACCGGTGCATGACTATCTGGTCGCCCGCGAAACGTTCGGGTGGGCCACGGGTGGCCGGCCCAGTCCGCTCGCGGTCGTGGCGAATTTCGGGGCCGGTCCGGCGCCGGCGCTTGATCTCTTCTTCGATACCAGCGGGCACGGCACCCATGTGGCCGGGATCGCGGCCGGGGCTGACCTCTACGGCGTCAAAGGGTTCGACGGCGTGGCGCCCGGCGCCCAGCTGCTCGGTCTCAAGATCGCCAACAACGCCTTCGGCGGGATCTCGGTGGCCGGTAGCATGGTGGCCGCGATGGACTATGCCATCAAGTTCGCCCGCCAGCGGCTGCTTCCCCTGGTCCTCAACATGAGCTTCGGGGTCGGCAACGAACGCGAGGGCGCGGCCCGGATCGATGCGCTGATCGACTCGGTGCTCGCGGCGAATCCCGAGGTGATCTTCGCCACCAGTGCCGGCAACGACGGCCCGGGCCTCTCGACCATGGGATTTCCGGGCTCCGCCGATCGGGTGGTGTCCGTCGGGGCGACATACCCGCCGGCGTTCACCGGCGGGGCCGCCGCGAGTGACGTCATGGCGTTCTTCAGCAGCCGGGGGGGGGAAGTGGCCAAGCCCGACATCCTCGCCCCGGGCATCGCTTTTTCCACCGTCCCACGATGGGATGTCGGCGAAGAAGACAAGAACGGCACCAGCATGGCCTCACCCCACGTCGCCGGAGCGCTCGCGCTGATGGTGTCCGCTCTCCGGCAGGAGAAGCGCTCCTGGACCGCCGCGCAAGTGAAACAGGCCGTCGTCGCGACCGGTCGCCAGTTGGCCGAGGCCCTCCCCGCCGACCAGGGGGGTGGCCTGCTCGACGTTGTGGCGGCCGACCGGGTGCTCCGCCGGTTGCCGGCGATCGCGGTGCTCCGGGCGGCGGCGGGCGGCCGTCGGGCGGGCGCGGTGTACCTCCGCGGCGGCTTGGAACCTGCTCCCGATACCACCATCGCCGTCGAAGTCGATGGATCGTTAGGCGGCCTCGTGCGGCTCACAACCAGCGTCGGATGGCTCGACGTGCCCCCCACCGTCCAGCTGACGCCGCCCCGCACGGTGTTCGGCATCAAAGTCAGGCGCGGTCAGGGAATGGTGCCAGGCGTTCTGGGCGGAGTAATCACCGCCTGGGCCACCGACACCGCCATCGGTCCGTTGTTCCGGATCCCCGCCACCATCGTGACCCCCGTTCCGCTCGGTGATACCGCCGTGACGATTCGCGGAACGGTCCCGGCGGCCGGCGCACTCCGCGCTGCCTTTGAGGCCGACTCCGCCCGGCCCTTTGAAGTCCGCCTCGGCGTCGCCGCCAAGGGCCAGGATGTGCTTGCCTTCCTCCATGAGCCCGGCGGGCAGCCGTTCCGAGAAAACAACGGACGCCCCGCCGGGCTGGGCGATCAGGCGGCGAGCTACGCGGTGGATGCCCGCGATGTGGTACCCGGCCTCTACGAAGCGGTTGCGGTGGCGCAGCCCGCGGCTGGGGCCTCGGTGACGATCGTAGTCGATCGCTCGCCCGTCTTCATCCGGGCCTCACGCTCCGGCCGGGACACCGTGGTGGCGACGGTTACCGGCGCCACCCGGGTCGCGGTCGCCGGCACGACCATGTTCGGCCTGATCGGTGCGGAACGAGGCCTGGCGTTCAGTCAGTCCGTGCTCGCCGAACGCCGGATCTCGGTCACCATCCCGAAGTGGGCCCGCCGGGTGGCGATCGATCTGGAGCTTTCTCGGGACATCTGGCCGATCTTCACCGACCTGGGGATGACCCTGCTCGATGCCGAGGGACGGATCATCGGCAAGGAACCTCTCAATTATTCCTTCGGCCGGCTTGCGATCGATCTCGACTCGACCCGGGTCGGACAGGATGCCACCTTGATCCTCGCTCCGGCTCCCGCCGAACGGATCGATCGGAACTGGGACGGCCGGCTCTCGATCCGTTTCTACGCCGAGGCCCCCGTGCTGGTGGATCCGGTGGATCCGGCGGAGTTCATACTTGCCGCCGGCCAGAGCAAGTCGGTCCGTTTTGCGTTGCCCAAATCGCCTTGGGAGCTTCCCTCCGGATTCTTCCCGCTTGGCAATCTGGTGGTCGATGTTGGCGGTCGGCTCTGGAGCCGGGAGAGCCGCCTGCCCGACCCCGACCCACCGATCATGCGATGAACCGGGTGCGGCTCGGTGTTTCGATCGCTGGACTCGTTCTCGCCGTGGTGGGCGTCCTCCGCGACGATCACCGGATTGTTTGGGTGGCCATCATCCTTCTTGCGATCGCCATCCCCGCTCGCATCGTCGCCGCCCGCCGATCGCGACCGCGCTGATTTGATTCCAATCGGCGACCCTTTGGTTGTCGGGTTGAGCAGCCGGCCTGCCATCATGTGGCATGACCGATTCAATTCCCGACCTCGCCGAAGTCCGCCGTCGCCTCGCGCTCGACATTCTCGCTCGCCATTACGGCTATGCCGCGTTTCGGCCGGCCCAGGACCGGGTCGTTCGCTCGGTGCTGTCCGGGCGGGATACCCTCGCGGTGTTGCCAACGGGGGCGGGTAAATCAGTTTGCTTCCAGGTTCCGGCCATGGTCCTTCCTGGCCTCACCCTGGTCATCTCGCCGTTGCTGGCCCTCATGCAGGATCAGGTCGAAGCGGCCCGGACCCGCGGGGTCGCCGCGAGGACGTTGAACAGCCTCCAGTCCCGCGCCGAACAGGATCGGGTCCACGCTGAACTGGCGGCGGGCGACGTACGACTCCTCTATGTCGCGCCCGAACGGGCTCGCCGTCTCATCGAGGAACTCGACCACGCTCGTGCGACCGTTGGGCTTCTCGCGATCGACGAAGCTCATTGCATCGCCGAATGGGGTGCCGACTTCCGGCCGGCCTACCTCCGCCTTGGCTCCCTCCGCCGCGCACTCGGGAATCCGCCTGCCGTGGCCCTGACCGGGAGCGCCACCCCGGCCGTGCGGAGGACGATTGCGTCGGTGCTCGGTCTTGGGGCTCGGGGCGGCTATGACCTCCACCTCGCCTCGTTCGACCGTCGCAATCTCTGGTTCGGGGTGGTCGCCGTGCGCGATGACCGGGATCGCCTGGCGCGGCTCCTCGACCTTCTCGCCGTCGATGACCGGATCGCGATCGTCTACGCACCGACCAGAAGTCAGGTGGAGTCACTGACTCGAATCCTTGGGGCTCGCGGGTTCCGGGCGGCGGCCTACCATGCCGGGCTCCCCAAAGACCGCCGGTCCGAAGTACTCGAGGGGTTCATCGCGGATCGGCTCGAAGTCATCGTGGCGACCTGCGCCTTCGGCATGGGGATCGACAAGCCGAATGTCCGTCTGGTGGTGCATTGGCGGATGCCCGCGACTCCGGAGTCGTACTATCAGGAAGCCGGTCGGGCCGGTCGGGACGGCGCCCTGGCCCGCTGCATTCTTCTCTACGGCCCAGGAGACGCCGCGCTGCCGATTCGGGAATTGTCGGTCACGTTTCCCGAGCGGCGCCTGATTCTCGATGCGTGGAGCGACCCGGTCCGCCTGGCGCGTCTGCCAGGGAACGTGAAGGCCTCCGTCGAACGCCTCCGCCGCGAACTCCATCCCGAACGGGGTCCGGTCGATTGGCGAAAGGTCGATGCCCGCCGGCAGGCCGCGGAAGACCGGATCAAGACGGTCAAACGCTACGCGGCGGCTCGGCGATGCCGTCGGGAAGCGATGATCGGCTATTTCGGGGAACGGCTGGTTCGGTGCTCGGGGTGCGACGTGTGCGGCGGACCAACCGTCACACCCATGGATCCGGCGGTCCGAGTTCGTCTGGCCGCGTTGCGGTCGGCGCTGGGCAGTGGCGGGTCCCCGTGGCGCGGGCCGCTGTTGGATGACCGGACCCTGCTCGGCCTCGCCGCTCGTCCTCCCGTGTCGGTTGACGATCTCGCCGGGCGCCCCGGTGTCGGGCCGGTCGTAGCCGACCGGATCGGCGTCCGAATTCTGGTGGCGCTGGGCGCCACCCCGAACCGCGAGGTGGCCGCCGCTGATTCGGGCGACCCGCTCGCTCGCTTGCTTGCCTGGCGGAAGGATCGGGCTCGTGGGTTGGCGGTCGCGCCGTTCCGGGTGGCGCCTCAAGCCCTGCTGGCGGCCATCGCCGACCGCCGCCCGGCCTCGCGCCATGACCTCGCCGGCATTCCCGGCGCCGGGCCACGATTCCTGGCCCTCTACGCCGATGAGATCCTGCGACTCGTGTCCGGCAAGGAGGAAGCCGGCTCAGAGAACCGGAGGGGCCAGGCGCCTGACCAGCCAGTCCACCACGATCCCGATCGTGGCCCGATCGACTGCGAACGACTTGAGCTCGGTATACCGTCCGGGGAAGCCGTCCGGGTCATGAACGAACAGGTGGTTCAGGTCGGGTAAAACCCTTGCCGTGACGTCGCGATTGCCGGCGGCCTTGAACGCCTGTTCGAGCAGCGGGACTTGATCGGGCGTAACCTGCTGGTCCCGCGCTCCGTTGAGGATCAGGACTGGGGTCCGAACCTGCCGAGCCGTCTGGATCGGTTCGTAGTCGGCAAAGAATTTGAGCCATGGGTTCCCTTTGACCATCGAATCAACTTGGGTCTTTACGGCGGCGAGCGCCGAATCCTTCTTTGCGCCGTGGAGGGAGGTGTCGTTCTTGACGCCGTTGCCCAGCTGAAAGTTGAGGATCTGGCGCCCGGTGTAGGCTGTCCCCGCCAGCAGTACGATGCCGGCGAGAGCCGGCTCCTGCTTGGCCACCATCGGCGCGATCATCCCGCCCTCGCTGTGGCCCATGACGGCGAGCTTGCCGCCGTTGATCTCCGGCCGGGTTCGGAGATAGGCAAGTCCCGCCCGGATGTCCTGGGCAAAATCCTCGCTTGTGGCAGTGGTGGCGTTGCCACCCGAACCGCCGTAACCCCGGTCGTCCATCCGAAGCACCGCGATTCCCCGGCGGCCCAGCGAATCGGCAAACTCCCGGAAGGGCCGATATCCCTTGAACACCGGGATCGCCTCGTCGCGGTCCTCGAGCCCCGAACCGGTGATCGTCACCACCGCCGGAACCCGCCGGTCCTGAGATGCACCGCGGGGGAGCGTGAGTGTCCCGGCCAGCGCATGCCCCATCGGCGTCGGCACCGTGACGTCGATGGCCTGGTACGGAGCCCCGGCCGGAGCCGAATAATCCGGCTTCTCCACGGCCAGACCAACCGCCCCTTCGGCCGCCCTGGAAATCACCAGTCGCTGCGCCGGAATGGCCCCGCCCAAAATCTGGCCGCTTGCGTCGATCCGCACTCGCATTTCGCCGCCGGCCATCGAGAGCACCACCGAGTCCGCTCCAACGGTGGTCACGGTCACCGGCAAGGTCTGGCCGCCGCTCACCATGAATACCGGAATGGTCGCTGGCGAGCCACCCACCTTGCGGGCCCTCGCGATGACCAGCTCCAACAGCGCGAAGGAGGGGTTGATGTAGGGCAGGGCTCCAACCGTGGTTCCCAGTCGCTGCGTTGCGGTGCGACCGCCACCGGTCATGTCGGCGATCACGGAATCGCCCGTGAGTCGGATCGTGGCCAACTGCCGAGCCGGCGCACTGGCCGAATCAGTGGCCTGCCAGAATCGGTTGGTGAGGCTGGTAACCAACCCTTCAGCCGTGATCGCGGCCTGATACTTCAGGCGTGCCCCGGCAGCCCGGATCAGCATTTCTGCCTCGAGGCTTGAGGGGGTTCGCCGGAACCGCTCCACGCTCACGGTGTCCTTGCCCGCGCTGAGCACGAAGCTCCCACTCTGTGCCTGCGCCGAGGCGACGCCCGCCGCTACGAGGATCACGACCGTATTCAACCAACGCATATCAGCCTCGGATTTGAACCACGAAAGAGAGAAAAGCGAGGATGGCGCCGGATTCGTTTCATCGGCCGGGACGGCGGGCCACCATCGTGTCGGGACGCTCTCGGCCCTGGAGCCGAACAGGCGGTTGGCCCGCGCGGGGCGAGACCTCGATCCTGAGGCTGTCGGCCATGTTGGTGAGGCGGAGCGTCGGCGCCGTTCCGTTGGTGACGTTGAGGGTCACGACCGGTTCGCCATGCTTCGAGAGGAGCATCAAACCAGGTACACCACCCGGTGCGATGCCGACGTCGAGCCGCATCTGCCCCGTCGAGTCGTACATCGTGAGCCCGACGCCATCCCCCGATACGCCGAACATGCCGCGGACCACGCCGGCTGCGTCCTTGGCGACCCACATCTGGCCTTCGGTAATGCGGTCCCCCCGGGCCATCAGGGTCCATCCCATCGCGGCGGCGGCCACCGCGAAAGCCAGCAGCGCGATCAGGCGGAGCCGGGCCAGACGCAATTCCAATCCGGCCAGGCGGGCGGTGATGTCCTGGTCCATGGTCCACGACCGTGAGGAGAGGATGGCTGCAAGGTAATCAGGCTCCTCGGCATGCGGGTCGCTATATTCGGTGGCGGCAGTCGCATTTTCCCCACGCCGGATCGGATCCATGGACGACTCTCTCTACTTCTCCGAGCATCACCACCAGGTCCGCGAGATGGTGCGGGAGTTCGCCCGTGCCCATGTGGCGCCGGTGGCCCGGGAACTCGACCGAACCTCCACCTTCCCCTGGGACAATATCAAGAAAATGGGGGACCTTGGACTCCTCGGTGTACCGTGGCCGGAGGAACTCGGCGGAGCGGGGATGGACCAGATCTCCTACTATGTCACGATTCATGAAATGGCGAAGGTGGACGCCTCCCACGGGCTTACCATCAGTGCGCATACCAACCTCGGCACCTCGCCGATTGTCGAGTTCGGCACTGCCGAGCAGCGCCAACGGTATGTGCCGCTGCTCGCCTCCGGGACCGTCATGGGCGGTTTCGGGCTCACCGAACCCGGGGCGGGAAGCGATGCCGGCGGCACCGCCACCACGGCCGAGGACAAGGGCGATCACTTCGTCCTGAATGGGTCGAAGATCTTCATCACCCACGCCGGCGTGGGCGA
>JAYUZK010000134.1:0-8570 GCA_043751835.1 Gemmatimonadota bacterium
GCCCCGGTCTCTCTCCCTCGGGCGTTCCTGGGCCCTCAAACATTCCGGGACCGAGTTTTCGCGAGAGATGCTCGCCGAGGAGAATGCCTTCATCCTGGCCAATCCGCACGAGGCTCAATTGCGGCGGATCTTCGAGATGGCCCGGGCCGGGTACGGTCGGATCGACTACGCGGTCAAGGATGGGCAGGTCGAGACCTGGGAGATCAACCTCAACCCCACGATCGGGCGAGGCCAGGGACAGTCCCGAGGGATCATTCCGGAGGAGCTCCAGCCGTTTCGGGAGGAGGCACGGCGGCATTTCTCCTCTCGATTCGAGGCCGCGCTCCGCCCGTTCCGTCCGCTGCTGGATCCGATCGTCCGTCTGATGTTCCCGTGGCTCGCAAAAGCGGCCCGCCGCCGTTAGCCGACGGTCGCGACCAGTGAGCCCTTCCTCAACCTCAGAACGGACTGGCCTGAATGGTCGCGTCCCGGGTGGGGTCGAGTGGAAGGTCGATCCACCGGCGGTCCCGGTGCGAGAGCGCCACGGCGTTGATGATCTCCTGAACCCGGGCGCTCTGGGCAAAGTTGCCCTGGTTTTCGGTTCCGCCGGAGACGATCTCCTGGCAGAAGTTATGGACCAGGTTCCCGTAGAACGCCGTGCTCCAGGGGTCGTCGCTCCGGAAACCGGGTGGAAAATACTGCGCCGGGATGTCCTGCTGGACGAATTCGACCTTCGCAGCCGTGGCGGTGTGGATGGTCTGGATCACCCCGAACTCCTCGACCAGCCGGACCTTGATCGCCCCGCGGGAGCCGGAGATCCGGGCCTCGATGCCAGGGTAGTTGCCCACGGCGACGTAGCTCGACTGCATCGAATACAGCGCCCCGTTGGCCGCCTCGGCCATGAACATGTCGGCGTCGTCGATGTTGATCCGCTCCCGGTCGGTGTCGAGGTTGGTGCGACGGCGGTGCTTCACCATGTTGGCGAGGATTCCGACCACCTTGGCAAGGTCGCTCCCCACCATTTCGAGCCCGATGTCGATGGTGGGCGCCCCGTAGCCCTCGAGAGACGAGACCGTGATCCCTTCGCGGGTGAGGTCCACTCCCCAGGGCTTTTCGCCCGCCGGTTTGGTCTTGTGAATCCGTTTGTCCATCGGATTGTCGGGGTCGAGCCACTGGGAGTTCTGCTCGTAGCCGTTGAAGATGAACGGGTCCCCGATGAAGCCCTGCCGGATCAGGTCGAAGGCGTACATCATGGCCGGCGCGTACCGGAAGGTGAGCCCGACCTTGGTCTTGAGCCCCTTCGATTCGGCCAGCCGATGAGCTCGCCAGACGTCGCGATAGTCATGGCAGACCGGCTTCTCGACCAGGCAGTGTTTCCCGGCCTCGAGGACTTCAAACACCAGATCCTGATGGTCGCCGCGGGTGACGATATCGACGACGTCGATGTCGGAGCGACCGAGAATCGTCCGGTAGTCGGTGGTGACTTCCGGGTGACCGAACTGGCGGGCCCGAGCCTGGGCCACGTCGCGATCGAGATCGCAGATGACGGCAATCTCCGAGAGCGGCGATCGATGGAATCCGGGGAGATGGGCCGAGGCGGACCAGCGGCCGGCGCCGATGACGGCGACGCGAAGGGGAGCGGGCATGGGGTCTTTGGTGATGGCGCGCCCAAGGGTAGCGCCCGGCGGGACGGGGGTAAAGGGCCGCGACCGCGCCATTTCTTCCGGTCGGAGGTATTATCGGACAGCACAATCTCCACTATCCATGGGGTTCCATGATTCACGGGGTTCTCGACCTGGCCGGTCGAAACGGCGGTTTTCTCCGTCGGCGGGAACAGGCCTACCAACCGGATCAGCGCGACATCCAGGTGCCGGCCAACCTGATCAGCCAACTCGGCCTCCGGCCGGGTGACGAGATCGAGGCCGAGCCCAAACCCGGCGGACGGCCCGCGTTGGGCCGGATCCTCAAGGTCAACGGCCGCCCGCCGGAGTCGCTCAAGAACCGCCCCGCCTTCGAGCGCCTCACGGCGATCCACCCCAACGAGGCGCTCAAGCTCGACTGTCGCTTGATCCGCCGGGGCCAGCCCGATCAGACCAACCGGGTGATCGATCTGATGTGCCCGTTCGGCAAGGGGCAGCGGGCGCTGATCGTGGCGCCCGCCAAGGCCGGCAAGACGATGGTGCTGCAGGCCATCGCGGAGGGAATCAGCGTCAACTACCCGGCGGCAGCGCTGTTCATTCTGCTGGTGGACGAGCGGCCCGAGGAAGTGTTCGAGATCGAGTCGGCCGGCTTCGGCGAGGTCATCGCGTCCACGTTCGACCATCCCCCGGCGCGCCATGTGGCGTGTACCGAGCTGCTGCTGGAGCGGGCTCGGCGCCGGGTGGAGCAGGGTGAGGACGTGGTCCTGATCGTCGACTCGCTGACCCGGCTGGCCCGGGCCTACAACTCGGTCGTGAAGGGGAGCGGCCGGACCCTGTCGGGCGGAGTGGGCGCGGAGTCGCTGGAGGCGCCCAAGCGGTTCTTCGGCAGCGCCCGCAAAGTGGATCCGAAGGCTGGCGGCGGGTCGCTCACGATCATCGCGACGGCGCTGATCGACACCGGCAGCAAGATGGATCAGTTGATCTACGAGGAGTTCAAGGGCACCGGCAACAGCGAACTGGTGCTGAACCGCGACCTGGCCGACCGCCGGATCTTTCCAGCGATCGATCTGGTGGCGAGCGGCACCCGGAAGGAAGAGCTCCTGCTGTCTCCCGAAGCGCTGGTCGTGAGCCAGAAACTTCGGCGCCAGATCGACCGGCAGCCTCCGGCCGCCGCGATGGAACTGCTGCTTACGCTGATGAAGCGGCACGCCGACAACGCCACGCTCGTTCAACACGGTTAGGACCGAGTACGCGGCGTCGCCCACCGGGGTGGGTGATCTCAAGGGCGTCGACAATGGGGTCACCCGGCGGCCGCGCATCCAGTACTATCTGATGGGCGCTAACGCCTGGCAGGCCGAGGCGGGGTGGCCGGTTCCCGGCACCGTCGTGACCCCGTACTACCTGTCGAGTGCGCCCGGGACACGCAGCGCGTCCGGCGTTACGGGGCGCTCGCCACGGCGCGCCCGGTCCGGCTCGGGAGGGACCCGTTTGTCTCTGATCCGGACAATCCGGCGCCTTCGATCAAGCCGATCTCGAATCGCGATCCGACATCCTGGTCTACACCAGCGCGCCGCTCGCCAGGCCCGTGGCCGTCGCGGGGACGGTCACGGCGGTGCTGGATGTGTCCTCCGACGCGAAAGACACCGACTTTGCCGCCAAGCTGATCGATGTCGACTCGGCCGGCCGTTCGTGGAACGTGGTGAGCGGGATTCTTCGGGCCCGGTATCGCGAGAGCATGGGCAAGCCGGTCTTCATGGCGCCGGCCACCGGATCCGGCTCTGGATCACCGGGAGCAAGTTTTCCCTCCACGATCGCAATCTGAATACCGGTGGCGACAACGTGACCGAGACGACCTGGACGACGGCCGTGAACACGATTCATCACGGCGGGGCCACGGTGTCCCGCCTTCTGCTGCCGGTGATTCCCTCCGTGAGGACCACGCCATGATCCGTCGTACGCTCCCCGGCCTGCTGGTGGCGGCCTCGGCCCTGTCCGCCCAGGCCCAATCCCGGCCGGCCCTCGACACCGATCCGGATCCAGGCGCCATGGATCTCGAGCCACATCCGCTTCCTGGCCGACCGCTACCTGGAAGGCCGGGAAACCGGCCAACGAGGGGCCGAGATCGCGGCCCGCTATGTGGCGGCCGAGTTCGAGTCGCTGGGGCTGGCCCCGTTAGGCGCCGATTCGTCCCGCCTGCTGCCGGTCAGGCTGCGGTACTCCGAGGTCGATGCGGCGGGGACGACGCTCGAGTTCACCGGTCCCTCGGGGAGCCGGATCCTCGAGCCCACGCTCGACTATCTCGTCCATGCCGACAAGACGCGGGACTCGGTCGATCTGTCGGGCGACGTGCTGTTCGTTGGCTGGGGCGTGACGGCCCCCGAATGGAACTACGACGACTACCGCGGCCTCGATGTGACGGGCAAGATCGTGGCGCTGGTGTTTGGCGGGCCGCAATCGGTCCCGCCGGATGAGCGGGGCCACTTTGCCAGCCTCGGCGTCAAGGAGCGGAACGCGTACGCCCATGGTGCCATCGGCGTCGTCACCATCATGCCGGCACCGGGGCCGCAACTCGCCCGGAGCCTGGGCCAGCTCGAGGGCTTCGACTGGCCGGACGAGCAGGGTCGGGCCCGGTCGCCGTTCTTCGAGGCCGGTGTGGTGGTCCGGCTCACCGATCGCGGGACGGCGGCGCTCTTCGGTGCGGCCGGCCGGTCGTTCCCCGAGGTCGCGGCCGAACTGGCCAAGGGGCCGGTGTCATTCCCCATCACCGCCTCGCTGCACCTCCGGGCCCGGTTCCGCCACCGGCCGGTGACGGTGTCCAACACGGCGGCGGTGCTTGAAGGCAGTGATCCCCGGCTCAAACACGAGTACATCGTCTACAGTGCCCACATGGACCACATCGGCGTGAACGAGCCGGTGGACGGTGACAGCGTCTATCACGGCGCCATCGACAATGCCGGTGGCACGGCGACCATGATGGCGGTGGCCCGGGCCTTCGCTTCGGGCCCGAGGCCTGCCGCGGCCGCCTTCGCTCCGATCCAGGCCATCGGCGGAGACACCGGGTGGTACGGATGGGATGGGTTGTGGCGATTGCGGGGACTCCTCGACCTGCTGGTCGGGGGGGTGGGCATGCGACGAGGACGGCCGCATCCCGCGCTGCTCCGCGTTGGTGACACCGTCGATTTCTGGCGTGTCGAGGCGCTCGAGCCCAATCGCCGCCTACGCCTCGCTGCGGAAATGAAAGTGCCCGGACGGGCATGGCTTGAGTTCGAAGTCGTGGAGGGAGGCCCCTCGACCACGATCCGGCAGACCGCGATCTTCGACCCGGTGGGATGGTTTGGGCGCCTCTACTGGTACGCGCTATTCCCGCTGCACCAGCTGGTGTTTGGCGGCATGTTGCTGGGAATCGCGCGTGAGGCTGTGCGGGCGTCTCCCGAGGTCCATGGCTGAGGAGTCAAGGCCATGGGTGACAGAACAGTCCAAGGACACAGGTAACACTCGTTCGTGGTTGCGCCGTCGCTGACGGCGTTGCACATCCTTGATCAAGTAGGTCTGTTCGTGGAATCGGCCCAGGCGAGGGGCCCGAAGTACCCATCCGACACTCTCGTGAATGGCTTCCCTTTCGACGGCATCTTCCTCGGCTGGGCCTTTCTGGCGGCGAAGCGACCGCACCTGCGGTACTTCACGCCCTGGATAATTGTCCTCGATCGCCTGCGGACGGCCCCGCAGCAAGAGGGCCATCTCCAGCCCGTCGATCACCCGGCGCGCCGGCACCGACCGATCCACCAGCAGGACCGGACACTCGCGCGTCGCATCGTCGACCAGCGTCCCGACCCGAAACGGCCGCCCCTCCGCGAGCGTGTCCGTCAGCAAGTCCATGCTCCAGCGTTCATCCGGCCTCGTCGGGACGGGCCGGGGCCCGCGGCGCTGGGCCGTCCGCTTCCGCCGGCGGTGCGAGCCGACCCGCAAGTCTTCGACGCGCACCAACCGCTCAATCCGTTGGTGATTCACCGTCCAGCCCTCGCGCCGCAGCTGCCACGTCAAGCGGGGACTCCCCCAGCGGGGCTTCGCCGTCGCCGCGTCATGCAAGCGGGCCACCAGGTCGACGGGCTCGGTGCGCCGCGAGACGTACCGGATCACGGCGCGATGGATCCCGAGATAGCGGCAGGCGCGTCGGACCGGGAGGTCCCGGCGGGTGCACGCTTCGGTGACGACCGTCCGCCGCTGCGCGGGCGTCACCAGTCTTTTCCCAGTGCGTCCTTCAGCACTTGGATGCTCAGCGCCTGGTCGGCGACCATCCGCTTCAGGCGCCGATTCTCGTCTTCGAGGGCTTTCAGCCGCTGGAGCTCGCCCTGATCCACCCCGCGGTACTTCCGCTTCCAGCGATACCGCGTATCGACGGCCAACGGCGCCGTGCAGTTGATCTTTCCCGCGGGGGCACTGACGTCCAGTCAAACGATCACGATCACGCCGGTCGCCAATCCACCCGCGCATCCGCAGCTCGTGGCCGGCACGGTCTCCGAGTTCGACCCGAGCGGCACGTTTCAGCAGCCGGTGACCGTGAAGCTCAGCTATGCCGGGACGACCGTCTTGGACCTCCGCTCCGACCAGTTGGTCCAACCCGATCTTTCATCGTACCGGCAATCGGCAACCGCCGGCCGGCCCGTGCCGATCACCTTCAAGGGGTCGGACGGCAAACAGTACGTGGCGGTGTATTCCGGGATCGGTGGCGATTGGGCCTTGTTGGCCGGCGACCTTCGTTCCGATGATCCGAAGGACGTCCGCGACCCCGCCGACTATGTTCGCGAGCTTGGCCGGCACACCAGTCAAGGCGGCATGGTATGGGCGGTTCCGACCCAGGCGTGGTAGGACGGCACCCTGCCCTCAAGGGGCCCGCCCGGGACGGACCGCCCCGACATCACGGCCCGTCAGATTCGCGAACTGGTTGAGCGTCACCGTGAAAAAGCTCGCGCCGCCGAGATTCCGCACCATCACGAAATGGGCCCCGTCCGGCGCCGCGTCGTACCCCGCGTGGGTCGGGTCTCCTTCGTAGTCGCCGTTCGAGAAGAGCACGGTCCGCCGGACCACCTCGAACCCGGTTCCCGCCCGAACCTCCGCCGCCAGCAACTTCGGCCCGCTCCGGTAGAACAGCTCGTTCCCCCGCCGCGACCACACCGGCTCGGTCCCACCGTCGAGCGAGACCGGATATCGGGCCCCCATTCCCGGGAACGATCGGACGTAGACCTCGTAGTGTCCCGACTCGTTGGAGGCATAGGCCAGCCACCGGCCATCGGGGGACACCGCCGGCGCGACCTCGTCGGCGGCGCTGGCCAGGAGCGAGATCGGTTTGGCGGCGGAATCACGCGACACCAGCCACATCTCCCGCCGGAGAGGCCCGCCCGTGGTCCGCACCACCAGGGAGCCGCCATCCGGCGTGAACAGCCCTTCCCACAAGGAGAAGTTCGGCCAGCCGAGCAGCGGCTTCGCGGGCGCGGTGCCGTCGGCCGGCATGATCCGGAGTTCGACTCGAGCCCCGGTTTGCCGGACGTAGGCCACCTGCCTCCCATCGCGGGTCCAGAACGGCCGGAGGGCGAGGCTGTCGTGCGACAGCCGGGTCAGCGCCCCCTGCGCTCGGTCGACCAGCCAGATCTCGCCCTCCAACGCGACCGCGATCTGCCGGCCGTCGGGCGAGAACTGCGGCTCGAGAAAGCTCCCGAGCCGAGGATAGAGGCGTTGGCCGCTGCCGGCGCGGTCCACCAGCTCGAGGGCTCGCTTGGACGACGATTGGCCCGCCGCGACCACGATGCCGCCGCGGGAGACCGCCATCAGGGCCCCTTCATTCTGCCCGATCGGCACGCCCTCGGCGATGACCCGCGGCTCCCCCGTGGGGGCGAGCCCTTTCAGGTCGAACGGCACGGCGCGAACCAGCCCGTCCGGGCTCAGGTACACCACATGGCCGGTCGTGACGTAGCGCGGATCGGTCCCGACGATCTCCAGCGACGTCCTGGTCCTGGTCCGCAGGTCGAGCACCGCCAGGCGTTCCACCGGGCCCCGCCGGACACTGAAGATCACCCCCCGGTCGCCCGGCAATCCGTGAGGGAAGTTGAATGATTCCCCCGAATCGCTGGCGAGCAGCGTGGTGACCTCGCCGCGAAGAGAGCATTGCCGGAGACCGGAATCGGTTCCGTCGCCGAAGACAATGACGTTGCTCTCGAGCCAGGTCGCGTTGACGTAGCCCGGGATCTTGCAGACGAACTCGGGCGCCCCCCCCGCCACCAGAATCTTTTCGATGCCCTGGGCCACGAAACCGAGCCATCGACCGTCCGGCGAGAAAAACGGCAGACCGGCGGACTCGGCGCCGGCGATCGGGACCGGATCGGCCCGGTCCATCGACCGGAGGTACAACCGCCGTTGGCTGGTCGAATCTCGTCCGGTGTGGGCAAGCATGGTTCCGTCGGGCGAGAGCGCCAGCCCGGCACCACTCTCGTCGGTCCAGGCGACCTTCTCGGGAAAACGGATGCTGAGGCGCTGCACGGCCGGTGGCGGTGGCGTCGGCCTCGGCCGGGACCGATCGAACCCGATGAAGGCGCCGGCGGCGAGCACCAGCGCCCAGGGCAACCAGACAGCCACCGGGGGGCGCCAGCGCGCGCGAACGGCAGAGGGTGGGGTGGTGAACGAGGGATTTGCCAGCGCGGCCGCAAACGCCGCCGCGGTGCCGAACCGATCCGCTGGCAGTTTCTGGAGCGCGACGTGGGTGGCCCGCGCCACGGCCTCGGGCACCGTCCGTCGGAGCTCGGCCACGGCCACCGGGTCCGCGGTCAGGACTTTGGCCACAATGGCCTGTGCCGTCGGCCCGACAAAGGGTGCCTCGCCGGTGAGCATTTCGTACAGCACTCCGCCTAACGAGTAGATATCGGTCCGCCCGTCGAGGTCGCGCTCGCCCATGGCCTGCTC
>JAYUZK010000135.1:0-6913 GCA_043751835.1 Gemmatimonadota bacterium
GGGGGGGGAGCATGATGGTCTCCGCGGCGATGAAGGAACCGACGCCCGATGTGGCGATCACGTCGAGCCAATTGGACATTAGGAAATGCGTTGTCGCAAGTCAATTGGCGAAAATACGCCACCCCCGGTTTCCCTCGGCCGCTACAGTCAAACCGCCGTCTAGGGCCATTTGTCAGGGGACGCCCGGCCGCCTTTTCGTGATCGCCTCGATCTCCTCGATCTCGCGCGGTGCGTGGGTGATCCACTCGAGGCCGTTCTTGGTGATGACGTAGTCGTCCTCGATTCGGACGCCGGTGTTCTGGTACCGGGTGACCGCGTCTTTGACCCGGGCAATGAATGCGCGGTTCCTGGGCGTATCCGGCAGGATGTCGAGCAGTTTCCGGTGAACGTAGATCCCGGGCTCGATGGTGAAGGCATCGCCGATCTTGAAGGTGCGATCGCCGGAGGACGCCTGGAGCGGGTCGTGGACGGCGAGGCCGAGTCCGTGACTGATCCCGTGGATCGCGAAGAGCATGACCTGCTGGCACGCTCGGGGACTCCGTTGGCAGTCAGCCGGCCACGGCGGGTCGAACGTCGCGGTGGCCGACTCGACGAGGCCCAGAGTGGCCAGGCCGCGGGCCCGGACATCGATGGAGCTGTCCTGGGCGGCCTGAATCGACATGCCGGGCTTCGAACTCCGCTCGGCGGCCGACTGGGCGTCGCGAACCAGCTGGTAGATGGCCCGTTGCTCCGCGCTATAGGTGCCGCTCACCGGGATGGTACGGGTGACGTCGGCGGCGTACCCCTGGTACTCGGCGGCGGCGTCGATCACGACGACCTCACCTGGAAGGGCCGCCCGGCGGTCTTTCATGTAATGGAGCTGGGTGCCGTTCTCGCCGGCGCCGACGATCGAGCCGTAGGCGGGCCGCTCGGCGCCACCGCGGCGGAAGCTCGCCTCGATGATTGCCTGGAGATCGTACTCGTGCATTCCGGTTTCGATCTTCCGCATCAACTCGGTGTGCCCCTCAGCGCTGATCGCGGCGGCCTTCCTGATCAGGGCCATTTCGGCTTCGCTCTTCCGGGCCCGAAGCTGGTCGACGATCGGGTGGGCGTCCTTGACCTCGAGGCCGGGGTGGCGAGCCTTGAGGGCGGCAATGAACTGGGTACCCCGGGTCATCGAGTCCGCCTGAGCGAAGTCGGCGTCCTCGAAGTCCTTGAGGTGGTAGACGGGCATGCCGAGGCTGACGAGCGAGTCGGCCGCGAGCAGCAACCCGGCCGCGGGGCGGGCGCGCAGCAGCAGATCCCGGGCGATCGTGGCCGAGTCGGGCTCGGCGCCGTAGTAGAGGGCGCGGCGGGGGGTGGATTGGTTGACGAAGAGCGCACTCACCCCGCGGCCGTCCGTGACCACCATCAGGAACCCGGCGTCGGCAAACTCGTAGCCGGTCAGGTACCGGAAGGCCGGGAGCTGGAAGAAGGGCCCGAAGTCGGCGATCGGGGTTCTCCCGCCTAACGCGATCACGACGCCGTTTCCGATCCGGGCGGCGAGTGAGTCCCGCCGGGCGGAATACTCGGCGGCGGTGATCTGGCCCTGAACGGCGACAGGGAGGCCGATGGCCACGAGGGCGGCGAACGCCAGGGCGCGAGGGGCTCTGCGGGTCATGGGCGGAGAGGCCGGCAAGGATTACTGGATGGCGACGAGGTCGATGGTGAAGACCAGGATCGAGTTGGCCGGGATCGGGCCAACGGCCCGGTTGCCGTAGGCGAGGGCCGGCGGAATGATGAGCTGGCGCTTTCCGCCCACCGCCATGCCCCGAACACCCTCATCGAAGCCGCCGATGACCTGGCCGGCGCCGATAGTGAACTGGAAGGGTGCTGCCGTGGGCCCGTTGGCGTCGAACTGGGTGCCGTCGGGGAGCGAGCCGACGTAGTGGATGGATACCTTCTTCCCGACCGTGGCGCCGGCGCCGGAGCCGACGACCAGATCCTTCCAGTACAGACCGGACCCGGTCTTGGTGAAGGTGGACAGGGTGATGCCTAACGATGAGGCGAAGGTGGTTTCTTCGATGGTCGGCACGTTGGGTCCGGTCGAGTCTTTGCCGCAGGCGGCGGCCGCGAGCAGCAGGGCAAGGGAGGCGGTGGCGCGAATTCGGGAAGCGGTCACGTCGGACGTCCTGGTTCGGGTCGGGCTCGGTCACGCGGTGGGCAAAGATAGCCGGGCCTCAGCTGACCGGCTTGCCAGCCGCCGGTTTGGCCTCGAGGTACTTGCCCAGCCAGGCGGTCCAGCGGGCCCAGAGGTCGAGGAGGGTCTCCTTGGTGGCCGGTCCGTGATCCTCGAACGGATAGAGATAGAGCGAGGTCACCTTGCCGAGTCCGTTCAAGGCATGGAACAGTCGGGGCGAGTTGGACGGCTCGGTGCCGACGTTCTGGTCGCCGAGACCGTGGTACATGAGCAGTGCTCCGGTCAGATCGTTGGCATGAAGAATCGGCGACATATCGAGATAGGTGCCGCGGGCCTCCCAGAGATCGCGGCGCTCACTCTGGAAGTTCAGCGGGGTCAGCGTCCGGTTGTAGTTCCCATCCCCGGCAATCCCGGCTCTGAAGAATGGTGTGCTGGCCATCGCATTGACGGCGGAGAAGGCGCCATAGCTGTGGCCGCCGATGCCTAACCGGGTCCGGTCGATCAGCCCTCGCCGATCGGCTTCGTCGATCACCGCCGCGAGGTTGTTGCGGAGATCGTTCTCGTAGTTGTTGTTCCAGAGGCCGGTCGGGCCGACGATCGGGGCGTCCGGCTCGACCACGGCGTAGCCCAATCGAACCAAATACTGGATCGAGCGCGGGCCGAAGGACGGGAAGACATTTCGGTTGAAGGTTCGAGCGCCCTTGTCGTACTCATCCTGACCGGAGTACTCCCGGGGATAAAACCAGAACATGGCGGGAAGCCGGGTGCCGGCCTGGTACGCCGGGGGGAGCGTCACGTTCACCCGGAACTTGAAGCCATCGGGACGCTCGACTGTGAAGTTCTCCCGAGGCGCGTGGGTCAGGTCCGGGGTGTAGTCCTGATTGTGAGTGAGTTGGGTGAGTTGGCCGCCGCTCCGGCGGTAGGACTGGGGCACCTCGGTCGCCGATTCACGGCTCACGGTGAGGACACCGGCGTCGAGATCGTGCCAGACCAGGACCCTCTCGTAGATCCCGCTGCTCTCGCTGGTGTAGATCCGGGTTCTGGTCCCGGTCGCGATCTCGACTTTGTCGATGAAGCTCTTCGGCCCCACCTCGTAGGGCAATTTGTCGTACTGGGTCCCGCCGTAGTAGACGCTCTTGCCGTCCGGCGAGAGCGCCACCACTTCGGCCGGCTGCCGAGGGCCGACGACGTCCCCGTCGAACGCCGGGGCTCGAGGCATCTCGCCGTTGGCCAGGATCAGGCCGCCGGGATTGGCATAGACGTCGTCACCCCGGTAGCGGGCGAGGGTCAGTTTCTTGGCGGGTTCGGTGAGGGCGACGGCGAACTCGTGCACCGTCTGACCGGTGCGCTCGGTAGTGAAGATGGTCTGGTGGTCGGGTGAGTAGCGGACGGCGGCGAGCCGCGATTCGTTCTCGAAGAGGCTCTTGAGCGAGGCGGAGTCGAACGGCGCCTGCCATTGGTACAGCCGGTCCTTCCGCTTCGGGCGGGTCGAGCCGTCATCCGCCAGGGTTGAGTCGCCCGGTTTGGTGGCGTCCTGCTCGAGGAACGAGAGCCCGCGGCCGTCCTCCCGCCAGGCGATCTCGCGGCGCTTCACGTTGGCCTCGCCACCGCCGACACCGGGAGCGTTGGGGGTCCGGGCGCTGTCGATCCCGAGGTTGAGCGGCTCTTCCAGCACCATCGCCAGGACTTTGCCGGTCCGGTTCCAGATCTCCTGCACGGTCCCGAAGCTCGACACCGGGACGAGGTAGGAAAACGGCGTCACGGTCCGGGTGACGAGGACGTGCGTCAAGTCGGGGCTCAGCGAGAAGGCGGCGATCATCGCCGGCTTGCCGACGGGCGTCACTGACCGGGTCGCGACGTCGACGAACGCCAGCTGACCGGTCGCATGCCATTCGAGGAGCGCTCGATCGTAGGGTGTCGCCATCAGGCTGGCGTAGGTGCGGAGGCGATTCCGGTCGTGCTCTTCGGCGAGTTTGACGCGAGGGCCCTGGGGTACGGGGGGAGGTACCGGCATCGCCGGGCGATTGGCCGGCGGGAAAATCGCGGCGATCCGTTTGCTGTCGCGGCTCCAGGCGAAGGAGGTTACCAGGGTGGCGAGGACCGGCGCGCGGGTGATTTGGAGGGCGCGGCCGGTGGTGGCATCGGCGACCCAGATATGGGTTGCGTCATCGCCATGAGCGAAGAAGGCCACGCTCCGCCCGTCGAAGCTCCAGGCGGCGTTGGAGACCCGGACACCGGCGGGCAGCTGGATCGGACGAACGGCACCAGTGGTGGCCGAAACAAGTTCGATTCCGACGTTACTTCGGATCGTGAGGGTGCGGTTCCGGCCGGCCAGGTAGTCGACGAACAGCCCGCCCAGTTCGTGGAACGGCTTGGAGAACCGGTCCATCGTGACCGGGCCATCGCCCCGCTCCTGGAGAAACCATTGGCGGTCGGGGCTCGGTTCGGCGAGGGTGATGTTCTGATGGCGCGGCGCCAGCACGGCGGAGGCGATGGGGTCTGGCGGCGCGACATACCGTTCCGATCGCAGCACGCTGTCGAGCGCCGGGCGCGGTGTCTGAGCGACGAGCGAAGCCGACAGGGCCAGCGGCAGGGTGGCCGCCAGCTGAAAGGAGCGGAATGACATCAGGTTCATCCGGACGGGTCGGGAAAGAACATGGCGACGGCTGGCGGGGGACGCCAGTTGGCCCGGGTCAGGTCTCGAGGTGCTCGACCAGGGTACCCGTGGTTTGCCGAAGCAATTGGGCAATCGAGAGTGCAATCGCCATGGTGAGGTCCAGGGCCAGGGCTGGGTGGTCGGCGCCGAGGTTCTGGAATTCATTACGGTCGAGGACCAGAACGATGGTCTCCTGCCCAGCCACGGCCACGGCGACGGCCGTGGCGGACCGGGCGCCGCCGTCGAAGAGCGACATCTCCCCGACCATCTTGCCCCGCCCGACTCGGGCTACCACGCGCATTTTGTCGGCCAGGTCGCTCTTGAAGATCTCCAGGGCCCCCTCGATCACGATTGCCAGGAAGGCGTCGTGGTCACCTTCCCGAAAAAGCTGTTTGCCGGGGTCGAGGTGGTAGCAGCGAAGGACGTGGGCCAGCGTCTCGATCTGTTTCCAGGTCAGCCGGCCTGACCATTCGGTGGCGTCCAGCAGTTCGGCCCGTTCCGTCGGGGTGGACGGCACGAGCTGCGCCCCCCGCTGAGACAGCTGCTCGTGGGGGGTTGGGGAGGGGGGGGTCGTGAACGTGGTTCGGGTCATCCCAGGGGAGTATCGGATGCTCGCGTGGTGCGCTGTAGGGGCGGGCGGATGCCCGCCCTTACGACGTCGGGCGGCGGGGATCCGTGCAGGAGCGGGCATGCGCCCGCCCTTACGGCGACGGCGCGGCGGGGGGATCCGGGGCGAGGGCGCGGATGGGGTCGATCAGGCGACCGTCGTTGCGGGGAAATCGGCTCAGGTCGTGGACGATCCGGGCCAGGTTGTCGGCGGGGGTACCGACCGCCGGATCGACCGCGTCCAGCAGCCCGATCACCTTGCGGCTCCAGTCGAGGTAGACTGGCACGACGACGGCCCCGGCGCGCTGGGCGATATAGTAGAACCCGGTCTTCCAGCGGGCCCCGTACTTCCGGGTTCCCTCAGGCGCGATCCCGAGCAGTATGGTGTCGGATCGATCGAACTCGGCCACGACCTGGCCGAGCAGCCCGGTCGAGGCCTTCCGGTCCACGGGAATGCCGCCGAGCCAGTACATGATGGGGCCCAGAGGAAAGCGGAACAGTTCCTTCTTGCCGATGTAGCGAACCTTGAGGTTCCAGGAGAATACCAGTCCGATCGCGATCACGAAATCGAGGTTGGACGAATGGGGGACGACGACCGCCACGATCTTCGGGCGGTCGGGGAGGGACCCTTCGATGCGCCAACCCAGGAGCCGCAGCATCAGGCGCCCAACCATCCGCGTCACCGCGCCACCCCGGCGGCCGATCGCGGGCGGCACCGGGTCGATCACGAGGTTTTGTCCCCCCGTAACTTCTTCCCGATCCGCTCGACCTCTTCCATGACCCGGAGCAGGTTGCCGCTCCACATCTTGGTGATTTGCTCCTCGGTGTAGCCGCGGCGCACCAACTCGAGGGTAACGTTGCCGGTCTCGGTGGCGTTGCTCCACCCGTCAACCCCGCCTCCGCCGTCGAAGTCGGAGGCGATCCCGACGTGGTCGATCCCGATCAGCTTGACCGCGTAGTCGATATGATCGGCGAAATCTCGGACGGTGGCGCGGGGCGCGGCCGAATCGCCCGGGGCCTTGCACTTGAGGTAGCTCGAGAACGCCACGACCTGGATCACGCCGCCGCTCCGGGCCAGGGCGCGGAGTTGCTCGTCGTCCATGTTGCGGCTGTGGTCGCAGAGGGACCGTACGGCGGAGTGCGAGGCGATTATCGGGGCCCGGCTCAGCGCCACCGTTTGCATCATCGACTGCTTCGACGGGTGGGAAACGTCGACCATGATACCCCACCGGTTCAGTTCGGCGACCATCTTCCGGCCGAGGGGCGACAGGCCGCCCCACTTCCAGACGTTGTCCTTCTCGCCGGTGTTGGAGTCGGACAGCTGGCTGTGGCCGTTGTGAACAAGGGAGAGGTACCGTCCGCCGGCTTCGGCAAAGATCCGGACGTTGTCCAGGTCCTCGCCGAGCTGGTAGCCGTTCTCGATCCCAATCAGGATCGCCTTCTTCCCCGACGCGTAGATCCGCCGGACATCGGCGGCGGAGCGGGCGAGTTCG
>JAYUZK010000136.1:0-2939 GCA_043751835.1 Gemmatimonadota bacterium
CCGTTCTACGCGACCAAATTCGCGACGGTCGAAATCAACAACACCTTCTACCGGATGCCGCGGGAAAAGAACCTGCTCGACTGGGCCGCACAGGTTCCCGAGAGCTTCCGGTTCGCCATCAAGGCCAGCCAGCGGATCACCCATCACGCCCAGCTCAAGGATGCCGGTGAGCTGGTCGGTTATCTGGCCCAGACGGTCGCGGTGCTGGGTCCGCGCCTCGGCCCCACGTTGTTCCAGCTTCCGCCGCACCTCAAGAAGGACATCCCCCGGCTGGAGGCGTTCCTCGCGATCCTGCCGAAGCGCTGGCGGGTGACGATGGAGTTTCGGAACAAGACCTGGTTCGACGACGACCAGGTGATTGATGTTCTCAAGGCCCGCGACGTGGCACTCTGCATCTCGGACCAGGATGAGTGGGTGACGCCGCTCACCCCCACCGCCGGCTGGGGCTACGTCCGGCTTCACAAGCTCGACTACGCCGACGCCGGACTGACCGACTGGGCCGCCAGACTCAAGGCGCTGCCCTGGTCGGACACCTTCATCTACTTCAAGCACGACCACTCGCCCGGCTCCGGTCCGCCCGTGGCCGAGGCGCTGGTCGCGAAACTCGGCTGACCCTGGGCTCTACACCTTGCCGAGGAGGACGATCGGCATCGTCGGCGTGGTGGATCCGCCTTCCGGCTCGATCGTCACAGCGACCGCCTCGAATCCGGCGCCCTCCGGCAGCGCAAAGGCCTGCACCAGCGCGTGGCCGTCGTACTCCGCCGTGAACGTGGCCGACGGATAGGGCTTGCCTCCTCGAATGAGCCAAAGCTGATAGACCTTGCCCTTGGCGGTCTGGGGCAGGCGGAAGGCGTGCAGCACCCCCATGTTGGACCGCCGGTTCCAGAAGAACTGAATACCCGGGGCGCCCGTGCCCGACGTCGTCAACTGCACGACCTTGAGGTCAGCCTCGGCGGTGAGCAGGGTATTGATGGTGAGCTCGCGTTGACTCAGCTGGGCCTCGACGGCGACGAGCTTCACGTCTCGCCGGCCAAGCTGGTCGGTCAGGGCGCGAACCCGCCGGTCGAGGCTCAGGCCCCACACGGCGGCGGCGGCAGCGGTAAGGCCAAGCACCGGCGCAAGCCAGCGACGACCGGGCCTGAGTGCCACCTCTTTTTCCTGGCCGATGCGCTGGAACATGCGAGCCTTGACCAGAGGACTCGGTTCCCCGGCGACGCCCCGGGCGAGAAGCGCATTCACCTCGCGATACTCGGCCACCTCCCGTGCCAGCTCCGGCGACCGTGCCAGCGCCGCCTCGAAGGCCGCCGTCTCGGCCGGGGTCAGCGCACCGAGGGCATACCCTGCCGCGAGCTCGCGGATCGACTCTGGAATCGTCGAGCTCATGGAGCCGCCTCGAAGAAGTAGGGCCTCAAGGCATCGCGGAGCTTCTGCATGCCGAGCCGAACCCTGGTCTTGACGGTGCCGAGTGGTTCCGCCAGCCGCTCGGAAATCTCGGCGTGCGACAGGCCTTCGTAGTACGCCAACTCGATCGCCTCGCGCTGGGGGGGTGACAGGGTGTCGAGCGCCGCCGCCACATGCTGCGCCCGCTCATCCTGCGCCATCGCCGAATCGGGCTGATGCTCGCCATGGCCCATACCGGGCGGTTGATCGGGATCGGCCGCCGCCGCCGAGTCGGCCAGTTTCGAGCGCCGGCCGCGGGCCCGGACCAGATCGATGGCGCGGCTGCGGCAGATCATGGTGAGCCATGCGATGACCGACCCCTTCGCGGCCTGGAACCTGCCCGCGTCGCGCCAGGCCTGCGAAAACACCTCGAGAACGATCTCTTCGGCGTCCGCCTGTTCGCCCGTGATCCGGCCGGCGACCCCGTAGAGCACCGGCGCATAACGATCGTAAAGCACGCCCAGTGCCCGCTCGTCGCCACCGGCGACTTGCGCGATCAGGCGGTGGTCCCGGACCGCAACCGGCTCGGTCGAGTATTTGGCAGGACTATCCTGAGTCATCGTCCCGATTGGCCCGATCGCGGTGAGGGTTGGGCTGGTTGCCAGCATCTCAATATCGCGACGTCACGGCGATCCGGCTAGCGGATCGCCTGAGGGCGGGTTCCGGGCGTGAACAGCAGCGTGGCGGTGCCCCCGTTCCGCTTCACCTGCATGACGTTCACCTGGTCCGTGAACCGGTCGCAAAGCAACTGGTCGTGCACCAGCACGCCCTCCCAGCTCACGGGACTTCGGACGGAGATCTCGATCGAAAGCACGCCCGAACGCTCGACCAGACCTTCGAGAGCAAGGGGCAATCGACGGCCGCTGGCATCGCTGAACATGAGGCGCTGCTCGAGGTAGCGGACTGCCAACGCCGAATCGCGGCCCGGCGGGAAGTCTTCGAGAAAGGCCCGGATCACCAACCGGGCATAGGCTTGCCCCGGCTCGACCGACAGCGAGGCCTGGGTGGTGTGGATCGGATGGAGGGCGACCCCCAATGCCATCAGAAGAGAGAGCATCGCGCTACCGCGGCAGCCGTTCGAAGGCCATCAGCAGCGCCCAGGCGCCGGCACCCGCGGATATCCCTATCCGACGCACCGCCAGATGCCGCCAGGCGTCGGCCCGCCCGAGCCAGCGGGCAGCGATCTCGAACGCCACGATGTACCCGCTCAGGATGATGATCTGGCCCGCTTCGATCCCCAGATTGAAACCCAGGAGCGGCACTCCCACCGGCCCGTCAAACAACGCCGTCAGGTAGTTGGCGAACCCGGCGCCGTGAATCAGCCCGAAGAGGGCCGCGAGGACCGGCTCCCACCGGAAGCGGCCGGCACCCCGGCTGAGGATGTTCCGGAACGCCGTGATGGCAATCGTCACCGGGATCAGAAACTCGATCAGCGTGGTCGGGAGCGCCACGACCCCGGAAACAGCCACCGCGAGCGTGATCGAATGCCCCACCGTGAA
>JAYUZK010000137.1:0-6163 GCA_043751835.1 Gemmatimonadota bacterium
CCGGGGTACCCGTCCATCGCGTGGGTCACGTCGAGCCGGAAGTCGAGCCCGCCTTCGGTCGTGGGCATGAGGCCCAGTTCCTTGGCGGCCATGATGACCCACTGACGCTGCTGGCGGTTGCCCGTCATGTACATCTTGAGCGTCTTGGTATCCCAGTACTGCGAATACCGCTTGAGGATCGTCTTGGCATGGTCGAGATCGCGGATGTTCTCACTGGAGAATACGCCGGGGCCGGTCGAGTAGATCCGCGGCCCGATCATCCCGCCCGCTTCGACCCGGTCCTGGTAGCTCAGGATGTCCGACGTGGCCGTCTGGGGGTCACGGGTAGTGGTGAGCCCGTAGGCCAGCGACGTCAGATACTGCCAGGTCTGTCCGGGGTGGATCTCGGGAATCAGCCACTGGGCGTGGTAATGAGTATCGACGAAGCCGGGCATGAGTGTCTTGCCACCGACATCGATAATCCGGACGCCGGCGGGGACCGTCACCTGGCCCCGGGCGCCGATGGCGATGATCCGGTTGTCCTTGACCACGACGTCGGCGTCGTCGATGATCTCCTTCCCCTTCATGGTGATGGCGCGGCCGCCGCGGAGCACGACGGTGCCTCGCGGAACGTCGCGCTGAATCTCGACCGAGATCTTCATCTCATCCGGCTTGTACCCGGGCTTCTCGTCCTTCTTGGCGCCGGATGCTGCGGCCTTGGCCTTGGTCGTGTCCTGTTTGGCCTTCGCCGTATCCGCTTTGACTTTGGTGGTGTCGGCCTTCGGCTTGGCTGCGTCGGCGGCCTTCACCGAGTCGGCCATGAGGCGGTTCTCAAGGTCGAACAGCCGGACCTTGATCGAGTCCGGTACCTGCTGCAGGGCCTTGATGAGACTGTCGGCCTTGCCCTTGAGCGTCTTGGCGCTGTCGGAGAGGGCCTGCTTGACGTTGGCGCTGTCCGCCTTGGCGCGGGCGATCACCTTCAGGCTGTCTTCGACCACCTTGGCGCGGTCGAGGCCGTAGGTGAAGAGCACGTTGCCGAGGGAGAAGCGAACCGTCCGGCCGTCGGCGTTCCATGACGGGAATTCGCCGCCGACGTCGGTCAGCTTGCGGACCGTCACGGCACCACCGCCCTGAACGTTGATGACGGGCGTGGGGCCGCCCACCTCGGTGATCGGCATCGTGTAGATGTCGGCCTGGACCTTGGCCAGCACCTGATCACCAGTGGGCGAAATCATGATGACGCTGGCCGGCATGCCCGGGCCGCTGCCTTCGGCGGGATCGAGCACCGTCGTGCGAAGCGCGTCCGCCCTGACCGGCATCACCCGGCCGGGCAGGAAGATCATGCCCTGATCGAGATCCGATCCGTTCTGGCCGGGCACCCCGCCGAACCCGCCGGCGCCCACCACTCGGAGATGCTGCTTCACATCGGTGCCGTCCCAGCGGAACGAGACGAGGCCTTCGAAGAACCCGGAGGCGTAGATCCGGTCGGGCTGGGTCTTCACGAAGTGGGGCATGTCGCGGCCACCGGTCGGGGCGATCACCACGGCGTCGCCGCCGGTGGCCGGCACCCAGACAAAATCGCCGCCCTGGCCGCCGCCGCCGTTGCCGGAGGCTTCGACCAGCTCGCGGGCGGCCTGACGCACGGCCACGATACGATTGCCATCGGGGTTCCATGCGGGGTTGGTATAGAGCGCGGCGACCTTGGTGACCTGGACCGGGATGATGGTCTTGGCGTCGACGTTGGCCTTCATGATCTGGCCGCCGGCCGCATCACCCCAGGTGATCCAGGCGATCGACTTCCCGTCCGGCGACCACGACGGTTCGTACTCGCCAACATCGGCCGACGAGACGCGGACCGGCTTTCCGCTCGGCAGGTCCATCAGGTACAGGCGGTCCACCGAGGTGAACGCGAGCCGCTTGCCGCCCGGCGAGGTGACCGCGCCGCGGATCTGCTTGGCCACCAGGTTGGCGGTGGTATCCATCCGGTAGGCGAACTTCACCTCCGGACCGATGTCCACCTTGGCGTCGGCGCTGAACGGGATCTTCGAGGGCACCGCGGACTTGTCCACCGGCACGCGCCAGAATTCGCCGCCGTAGGAAATGACGATGCTCTTCGAGTCGGGCGTGAAGGAGTAGCCCGGCAGCGCGTCGAGGGTGGCGCGGGACTCGATGTCGTCGCGCTGGATCGGATAGACGAGCCAGCTCTCGTCGCCGGTCTTGAGGTCGCGGAGCACGAGCCCGGTCTTGGCTTCGTGGCGCGAGGCATAGGTGAGCCACTTCCCGTCCGGCGAGATCGCCGGGCGGAAGCCCGAGCCGTAGCGGTTGGTCAGCTGGGTCGTTTCCCCGGTATTCCGATCGTAGGTGCCGATCTCGTACTGAGGGAAGAGCGCGCTGTACTTCCAGTCGCCCTGACGGGCGGCGAACCAGACGTAGCGGCCATCAGGACTGAACGCGGCCCCGATGGTCTTGAGCTGGGCGTTGCCCGGCGTGGGCTGGATGAGCGGAAAGCCCGCGCCGCCGTCCACCGGCAGCATGTGCAGCTTTGCCGCCGGGAAGGTCCCCCCGCCCCGGCTCACCACCACGAACTTCCCGTCCGGCGAGAACTCCGGCGAGATGTACTGCATGCTGTTGCCCTGGGTGAGCTGGGTCGTGTCGCGCTTGTCCAGGGTCATCAAGTAGACGTTGTCGCCGCCGCTCCGGTCGGAGACGAAGACGATCTTCTTGCCGTCGGGGCTCCAGCGCGGCTGGGCATCGTAGGCCAAGCCTGATGTGAGCTGAGTGGCCTTGCCGCCGGCGATGGGCAGGGTGTAAAGGTCGCCGAGGAGATCGAACACGATGGTCTGCCCGTCGGGGCTCACATCGAGCGACATCCAGGTGCCCTTGGTGGCCGTGAACTCGGCCTTCCGTTTGGCTTCCAGCGGCAGGGGCTTGGACGGTGGAGCGCCCGAAATTGCCGGGGGCTGCGCCGAAGCAACGGACGACAGCGCGAATGTGGCGAGGCCGAAGGCCGTGAGCGTGCGAAAGATGTTAGTCATGGCGGGCCTCACCGATTCCCGGTAGTGCTGACGGGCGCCGTGTGACGCCAGGGTTCATCCGGTGCCGGCTTCTGCCGGGGCCAGATTTCATTGAGCGTGTCGCCTTCATAGAGACGACCGTTCTTCATCACGTACTTGATCGTGTTGGTGTTCCGGATGTTCTCGAGCGGGTCCTTGTCGAGCACGATCAGATCAGCGAGCTTGCCGGCTTCGATCGAGCCCAGGTCCTTGCCGAGGCCAATTGCCTGAGCGCCGCAGAGGGTCGCGGCCTTGATCGCGTCGATCGGCTTCATCCCGCCGCTCGCCACCGACCAGAGTTCCCAGTGATAGCCCAGGCCCTGGAACTGGCCGTGGCTCCCGACGCCCGCGCAGGCGCCGGCCTCGAGCAGGTGCTTGCTGAACTCGGCGTGCTTCTTGAACGCGTACTCCTCTTCCACCGCCCAGCCTACCGGACCGGGGCCCTGCATCCGTCGTCGAGTCTTGCTGTCGTACTCCTCGGGCGGCGTGAAGTGTTTGATCTTGGTATCCGCGTCCAGGTTCTCGCGGGCGTAGTAGTAGTTCTCCGCCCACGGGCCGCCGTAGCTCACCACGAGGGTCGGCGTGTTGACGGTGCCGGAGGTCTTGAGGAGTTGGACCACATCGTCGAACATCGGATAGAGCGGAATGGTGTGCTCGACGCCAGGGTAGCCGTCAATCGCATGGGTCATGTTGAGCGCGTACTGGAGACCGCCTTCGGTGGTCGGCATGAGCTTGAGCTCACGCGCGGCCATGATCAGGTACTGCCGGGTTTCCCGGTTCCCCGACATGTACATCTTGAACGTCTTCGTGTCGTAGTAGTCGCTGTAGCGCTTGAGCACGCTTCGGGCCTTCTCGAGCGAGTTCACGCGGTCGCCCGAGAACACGCCGGGGCCGGTGTTGTAGACCCGCGGGCCCGTCATCATGCCGGCGTCCACCCGGTCCTGATAGGTGAGGACGTCGGTGGTGCTGGTTTGTGGATCGCGGGTAGTGGTGACGCCGTAGGCCAGATTGGCGTCGTAGATCCACGACCGCTGCCAGTGGATTCCCCAAGCGGGCCACATGTGCGAGTGGGTGTCGACGAAGCCGGGGATGATGGTCTTCCCCGCCACATCGACCACCCGAGCATCCGACGGCGCCGAGCCGCGAGGACCGACGCTGGTGATCCGGTTGTTTCTGATCACGACGTCGGCGTTCTCCACAACTTCGGTGCCACGCATCGTGACAACCTTGGCACCGCGGAGGACGACTGTGCCCTGCGGCACGTCCCGCTGGGCGCTCACGGTCACCCGTTGCTCAGCCGGTTGGTAAGGCAGGTGCTTGCGGACCGTCGAATCGGCGCCGGCCAGGCGGAGACTGTCATCCACGGCCAGGCCGCGGGCCACATCATAGGACGCGAAGGCGTTGCCGATCGACCAGTGGATGGTCTTTCCGTCGGCGCTCCAACTCGGGAACTCGCCGCCGATATCCGTCAGCTTGAGGGACCGGACGGCCGAGCTGTCCATCTTGGCTACGGACACGGTCGGGACCGTCCCGCCGATCTGGGGAACGCGGACGAGATAGACGTCGGTGCCGAAGCCGGCCAGCGCCCAGTCGTCTTTGGGGGACATCAGCACCACGTCGGCGCGGGGGCCTTGGACGGTGGACTCCCGTTCGGCGAAGTAATTGGGCGGCAGGAGATCGCCCATCGAGCTCTTGCGACTGTCTTCCGTGAACGGCTCCTGATACGAGCGACCCTGAACGCCGAAGCCCAACGGCAGCGGCCCGGTGACCTGGAGGTGCTGCTTCAGATCGGTGCCGTCCCAACGGAGGGACGCGAGGGCGGCCGTGAACGCGAACGGCGGCTGGCCGGGCGGCGGCGGAAAGAAGCCGTAGATGAAGATGCGGCCGGTGTCGGCGGTGAAGTGTGGAGTGCCGAGGTTCCCGCCGGTGGCGCGGATCGAGGTGACCTCGCCGCCGGTGGCCGGAACCCAGACGAGTTCGGCACCCAGGCCGTCACCGATGAAAGGATCGATCTGGTTCTTGAGGTTCCGGGCGTCGGCGCGAACCATGACGATCCGCTTCCCGTCCGGCGACCAGGCCGGTGTCTGGTAGAAGGCACTGACCTGGGTCAGGCGCTGGGCCTGACCCGACGCGACGTTCACGCGCATCAGATGGCCTTCATTCCCGTCCCACGTCACGTAGGCGAGCGACTGGCCGTCCGGCGACCACGCCGGGTAGTAGGCATTGGTCTCGCCGGAACCGACCAGTTTAGGCTGTCCGCCTGGAACGTCAGCCACGTAGAGCTTGTCGAGCGCCGTGAAGGCGATCCGCTTGCCGTCGGGCGAGGAGACCGGGTTCCGGATCTGCCGCACCGTGAAGGCCGGGGTGTCTTCGATCGGATAGTCGAACCTCACCTCCGGTGCGACCGCCACTTCGGCGTTCACCGTGAACGGGATCTTGACTGCCGCCGTGCCGTCCACCGGGACCCGCCAGATCTCGCCGCCGTAGCTGGTCACGATCGACTTGCCGTCGGGCATGAACGAGTAGCCCGGCATCAGATCGAGATCGGGCACGGCCTCCATGTTGTCGCGTTGAACCGGGTAGGCGAGCCACTTCTCCTCGCCGCTGGCGAGTTCCCGGATCCGGAGGCCGGTCTGGGCATTCTCGCGGCTGGCGTAGACCAGCCACTTGCCATCCGGCGAGATCGCCGGCCGCATCCCGGAACCCAGGCGCGAGGTGAGCGCCGTGGTGGAGCCGGTTTCCCGGTCATAGACGCCGATCTGGACCTGGGGCATCTCGGCGTTGTACTGCCAGGGGCCCAGGCGGGAGGCGTAATAGATGTAGCGGCCACCGGGGGCCGGCGCCGCGCCGTAGTAATAGGTGCGGCCGGGAGCGCGGGTGAGCGCCACCCCGGTACCACCCGCGAGGTCATACATCGTGAGTCGCATCTGGCCGAACCCGCCGGCCGCGCCGCTCGCCACGATGTACTTGCCGTCCGGCATCCACTCCGGTGAGACGTAGCTCCCCTGGTTCCCGTAGGTCAGGCGGCGGATCCCGGTGCCATCGGCGTTCGAGACATAGATGTTGTCGCCGCCGCTCCGGTCCGAAATGAAGGTCAGGCGTTTCCCGTCCGGACTGAACCGGGGCTGGGC
>JAYUZK010000138.1:0-4620 GCA_043751835.1 Gemmatimonadota bacterium
GAGGCGATGGAGTGCTTCGAACGGGCCGAGGCGATCCGGCCCGAGGGGAACGACGACGCGGTCCTCCGGTGGAACAGTTGCGCTCGTCTTCTCAACGCCCACCCGGAAATCGCCCCCCGCCACGAGGACGAGCACCAGGTCGTCCTCGACGACTGACCGCCTCCGACCCTAGGCTCGAACCAGTTGTGGCAGGTGGTCGAAGTGCTGGTCTCGGGCGTAGAGCGCAAGGTCGTGCTGGAGCACCAACGCCGCGATCCAGAGGTCGCTCGTCGGGATCGGGGTGCCTTGCGCTCGGAGCTGCCGGTACACGGCCGCGTAATGGTGGGTCGTTTGCTCGTCGGCGAGCAGGACGCTGACACCGGGCCGCATCTGGAACCGGCGGAGCGTTCGCTCGTTCTTTGGTCCCTTCGACCCCACCGCGAAACCGGCCCGAAGTTCCCCAACCACGATGAACGGCAGGTAGATGGCTTCGGCGTGTTCGAGAGTGCCGACCACCTCGGGCACGCCGCGGCAGAAGTCAACGTACCGGTTGGTGTCGAGAGCCAGCCTCATCGCCAGAGGTCCGGATCGATGCGGTCCTGGTCCGCGAGCGCGGCGTCGAACTTGGCGTCTGATTCCCAGGTGCCGGCCAGATCCTTGAGATCACGATACGGCACCGGCTCGTCGCCGGCACCCACCGCCCGCCTCAGGGCGGCGAGGGTGACGTCATTGAGGCTGCGGCCCTCCTGGCGGGCGATGCGCCGGAGAGCCCGGTCGATCCCCGGGGGGACCTTGCGGAGAGTGTATTGCATGCACCTATTGTAGGCAGTGCCTGCATTCGATGCAATCGGTCAGATCCCCCTGACGACACCCCCCTTGAACTCCTAGGGGTGGGCGATATCTTCTCCCCTAGAACTTCTAGGGAGAAACCCATGGCCGCACCCGCCGTCGAGCTGCTCCGCGGCTCGCTCGACCTCCTGATCCTGCGCTCGCTCACCCAGCGGCCGCTCCACGGCTACGCCGTCATGCGCTGGATCGACGAAGCCACCAGCAGCGCCGTCCAGATCGAGGAAGGCTCGCTCTACCCCGCCCTCTACCGCCTGGTCGACCGGGAGTGGATCGAGTCCGACTGGGGCGTCTCCGAGAACAACCGCCGGGCCCGCTACTACACCCTGACCCCCAAGGGCCGCCTCCAGCTCAAGGCGGAGGTCCGGGAGTTCACCCGCTTTGCCACCGCCATCTTCCAGGCCTTGAACTTTCCCGAACCGGCCCGAGGCGTCCATGCGTAACGATCCGTGGTGGCGGCGGTACTGGCGCTCCCTGGGGTTCGGACCGGAAGTGGCGGCTGAACTCCAGTTTCACCTCGACCTCCTCACCAAGGACTTGATCGCCCAGGGGCTGGATCCTGCCGCGGCCGCGGCCGAAGCCAGCCGCCGCTTCGGCGACAAGCGCCGGGTTCAGGCTGACCTCGAACAGATCGAACGGAACCGCGGACGCCGGCTCCGGTTCGGGCTCTGGCTGTCCGAACTCCTGGCCGACATCCGCTACGGCGCCCGCGTGCTCGTCAAGCGACCCGGGTTCACGGCCGCGGCGGCGCTTTCGCTGGGCCTCGGGATCAGCACCACGACGGTCGTGCTCACCGTGGTGGACAAGTGGATGCTGCGTCCGCTCGCGGTCGATCACCCGGAGGAGCTGATGGTGATGGGGGCCACCACCAAGGCCTTCGAGGGAATCGCAGTCCCCACGATCCCCCTCCCCGCCATCCGCGAACTCGACGCCAGAAAGGACCTGTTCCAGTCCGTCGGCGCCTGGCGGATCCGGGATCTCGGGCTTCGGGTCGGCGAGGGCAAGAGCGAGCTGTCGTTCTTCCTGTCCACCACCGGCAACTACTTCGACGTAATCCACGTCCGGCCGGCTCTCGGCCGGACCTATTCCGACGCGGACAGCCGGGACCGTCAGCGGGTCATCGTTGTCAACAACAGCTTCTGGCGCCGCCGCCTGAACGCCGATCCGAACGTCGTGGGAAGCACCGTCGCGCTGAACGGCCTTCCGTTCACCGTGATTGGGATTGCGCCTCCGTCGTTCGAAGGCACCGAGATGCTCCTCGGCATCGACGGTTACCTGCCCCTCGGAGCCGAACGGGACCTGAGCCCCACCCCGACGGACGACGAAACGAGCTGGACCGGCGGCGGGTACGAAGCGATCGCCCGCCGACGCCCCGGTGAATCCGTCGAGCGGGTGCGGAGCGGCATCGACGCCGCGGTCCGCGGCATGCTGGCGGCCCATCCCGAGCTCCCCGGCGATTTCCGGATCATCGCCTACCCCGAACTCGGCGCCCGGCCGACCATCAGCGTGGCGTCCATGTTCCCCGTGGCCGCGTCAATTCTCGGTGTGCTGGCCGCGCTCGTTCTCGGCGTCGCCACTGTCAACGTCGCCAACCTGATCCTGGCCCGGGCCAGCACCCGGACCGCCGAGCTGTCGGTGCGGCTGGCCATGGGGGCGTCACGGGCGCGACTGATCCGGCAGTTGCTCACGGAGAGCGCGCTCCTCGGCGTTCTGGGGCTTGGCGTGGCCGTGGCATTCGCGACCGTCGCCGTCCGCGCGCTGAACGGCGCCCCGAAGATCGCCATCGTGCCGCTTCGCTTCGACATGGCGATCGACGCCCGGGTGCTGGGCATGAGCGCCGCCATCGCGATCCTCGCCGGCATGCTGAGCGGCGTCGGTCCCGCCCTCATGGCCTCGCGGGGCCAGCTCCAGCAGAAGCTCCGCCGCGCCGGCCGGTCCGGCGTCGGCGGGCCGGGCCGCGGTTTCCGCTCGTTCCTGGTCGCGGCCCAGGTCGCGGTCGCGCTGGTGGCGCTGATCAGCGCCGGCCTCTTCGTCCAGAGCGCCAGGCATGCCGCCGAACTCAACTTGGGCTTCGACCCCCGTCTCGTCATGACCACCACGGTCAACGGCGCGCACAGCCGCTACACGGCGGCCACCGCGGCGCCCGTGTTCGAACGGGTCGTGCAGGCCGTCCGTCAGCTGCCCGGCGTCACGGCGGCCGACTGGATCGAGGGAACGCCGCTGACCGGATCCGCCGGGAAGTTCCGGGATGTCTTCCTCGGTACCACCGACCAGCAGACTGACAAGCGGGGAGCCGTGGCGGGTGTGACCAGCACCGTCGGCGCCGATTATTTCGCGGCCGCCCGGATGCATCTCCTGGCCGGCCGACTCTTCACGATCCGGGACGACTCGACCGCCCATCGGGTGGCGGTCGTGAGCACCAAGGCAGCCAAAGACTTCTGGCCGGGCCGGGACCCGCTGGGGCACCGGTTCCGGCTCGACGCCAACGGGCCCGAGGTCGAGGTGATCGGGGTCGTCAACGATTCGCGGGTGGTGACCATCTTCGAGGCGCCGCGCCCGGTGATCTACCTGCCGTGGAGCCAGGCCGGCGGCGCGATGAGCACCCTGATGGTCAGGATGGCCAGCAAGGACCCCGGCGCCGCGGCCCGGATCCGCGAGGTGTTCGCCTCCGTCGATCCGCAGCTCACCCCGTACGGGTTCGGCTGGCTCGACGACATCGTGCACGACAGCCCGAACGGGCTCATGTCCGTGCGGCTGGTCGCCCAGCTCGTCGCGGCGATCGGCCTCCTCGCACTCGTGCTGTCGGTCGTCGGCCTCTACGGCGTCCTGAGCTTTGCGGTGACCCAGGAGACCCACGAGATCGGCGTCCGGATGGCGTTAGGCGCCGAGCCGGGCTCGATCATCAGGAGGGTGCTGGTGCGGGGCGGTCGGCTGGTGGGCGCGGGGCTGGCCGGCGGCCTCCTCGTGGCCCTGGCCGCCACCCGGCTCGCCGGCGGCCTGCTCGTCGGCGTGAGCCCCAACGACTTCACCACCTTCGCCGGGGTGTCGGTTGCGCTCGCGCTGGTGGCGTTCGTCGCGGCGCTCCTGCCGGCCCGGCGCGCCGCCCGGCTCGATCCGGTCCAGGCCCTCCGCGCCGACTCCTGACGGGAAACCGCCCGCAACTCAGGGCTCGCCACGTTCGCCCTCCGCCACGGCATCGGCTGACCCATGCCCGTTCGGGCCATACCAAGTGACTGGCCCATTCGGGGGAAGCAGTGCCATTCCGCTTTCGGTATCGTGTCTCCGTCAACCGACCCCTAACCCAGGAGAACACGATGACCAGCACGACTCGGGTTACCTACCTCAGGTACGCCCTGATCGCCACCGGCGCCATCTTCCTCGTCGGCATCTTCCCGCTCACCAAGATCTGGCCCAGCGGCTGGAGCTGGGGAAGCGGGCATTCCCACTATCTGCCGATGATCCTGGGTTTCTATGCGACGCTCGGGGCCTGCCTGCTGGCGGCCGCCCGCGATCCGCTGGCCAACCGCAGTCTGATCTGGTTCACGGTCTGGTCGAGCGTCGTCCACGCGGTCATCATGGCGGCCGAAGCCGTGATGGACTCGGCTGAGGTGGGACATCTGTGGGGCGACGTCCCAGCGCTGCTGCTGGTGGCCGGTGCCTTGGCGGCCCTGACGCCCAGGGCGGCCATCCTCGCTTCGGTCGCAAATGCCGGGGCCCGGCCTGCGGCATAGGGCACCAGAGCGGCGCCACTCGGTCTCACCCAAAGGGAGAAATCATTCATGGGTCCTGCTCCTG
>JAYUZK010000139.1:0-4126 GCA_043751835.1 Gemmatimonadota bacterium
ACTCCGTTGCCCGAGTGCAGCCTAACGATTTGTGCTTCAGCGGCGGGCGCCGCGCGGACCCGAGCGGCCGCGCCGTCCCCCGACCAACATCGGGGCGCGGCCGCGACTTGTCAAAGGGGGGCCCGGGCCGATCCCCGCCTATTCGCCTCGGAAGTCATGGACAACACGGTAGCGCTTGGACAGGATGAAGGGCGCTTCCCCCGCTTGGGACACGAGCCAATAGCCGCGGTACCGGAACACCGTGACCGCTGTTCCAACCAACAGCCCCGTTCTATCCATGGCAGCGGCCGCCCGGCGACAGGCCGCCCCGTCGTGGACGAGGCGGGGCTGGTGGACCACCGCCGGCCTCATACGCAAACCGTTGAGACTCGGAACACCGTCGAGACTCCCCTGGAACGCCGAACTCCCGAGTTGGCTAAGCCACCAGACTCGCCGAGTGGCGATTTCGATGGTGTCTGTAGCACAACCCCAGGCTGCTCGGGCCGCTGTGACGCGGTAGGGGTCTGGCGGGCACGGGCCGTTGCAAAAGACTTGCACGAGGAGGCCGATCCGCCGTGGCTGGCCAGCATCAAGGATCAGGGTGTCGACCCGCGGCCAATATCCAAGCGCCCTGATACGGATGACGTAGGGCTCAGGTCCCGGTGTCGGGCTTCGAAATGTGCCGTCGGAGTCGGCTTGCGCTCGCGTCGTATCGTGGCCGTGGACCCCGTAGGCGACTAGCCGCGCTCCGAGAACGGGACGCCCTCGAGCTGAGTCGTAGACCTGAATAACGGGGGTCTGAGCAGCGCACGGGGAACCGACGACCAGGAGAGCTGCGGCGAGCAGGCGTCGGATCATCAACACCTCTAGATCTGCTGCCCAACGCAATACGCTTCAGCTGCGAAGGCGCGACGACCGGCCTCCAACGTTCCGTGAAGCCCGCCGCGCCTTCGTCGGCTGCAAGCGTTTGTTAGGCCGGGCGCCGGAGACGACCGCGGCGTAGAGCGTCTCCGGCGCGATATCGGCGCCGTGCGGCCACACGACCGTGCCGCCATCGACAAAGAACCGGCGGAACTGATCCAAGTCCTGGAGCGGCTCGAAAATCGGCCCCGTGAGCCACCGCCGGAAGCTGATGGTCCCGGCGGAGCCATCGTTGAACACCAGATGGATCCGATGCCCGCCACGGTAGAGCGCCTCTCGGACTGCCGGCAAGAAAGTCATGGCTGAACCCTACTTGAGGGGCTCAATTCGCTCAAGGGCTTGGCCCGCGGTCATGGCCGCCCAGTTGGCCTCGAGCTGCGGACGGTGCTGGGCCGCCCAGGCGGCAATGTGCCGTTGGGCCTGGCGGGACCGAATGGACCCAGCGAGGAGGGCCCCGTCAAAGGTGAAGGTGGCCTGGTCGCCCGCATGCTCGGCGTGAAAATGGGGCGGGCCATGCTCCTTGTAGTACATGCGGATCAGGATGCCAAAGAAGGTTGAGATAACGGGCATGAAGATCCAGTGGGTCAGAGATGCCGGAGTGCGCGGCCTAACGACTTGTGTTTCAGCGGCGGGCGCCGCACGGAATTGAGCGGCCGCGCCGTCCTCCGACCAACATCGGGGCGCGGCCGCGACTTGTCAAACGGAGCCCTGGGCGCCCGTCCGCCTGCAAGCACGGGTTAGCCCACAGCTGCGCGCCGCGCCTAACCCGCGGAGTCCTAACCCCGCGACGGATGGCGGTCGAAGAAGGGTTCACACGAACGCCGGAGCGTGCAGTCTTCGTCGGCCGTTAAGAATCCGATGTCGAGGGACTGGGTGCTGGCGAACTGGGCCCGAAACGCGGCTGATGCGAGCTCGATGACCTTGGCGCTCTCTCCCACGGTGGAATGGACCAGGAGCATTACCCGTGGCGGGTCGTCCAGGACACCTGAGCTGCGAACGAGGTAGGCCCGCTGAACAGTTGGCGACGCGGCGAACGTGTTAGCAAGGATTGAAGTGAGGTTGCGTTCGGCGGGGCCGTCCTGGGCCACGAGACCCGTCAAAGGCGGTCGATCAGCCCAAACGGATGCCCGCGGTTTGCGTCGGAACGGCCACAGCCACATGCACGGTCGACGCCTCAGAGATGTTCGAGCTGTGGGCTAACCTTTACTTATGCGCGTCCGATCGGCCTCGTCTGCAAGGTAAGCCCTTCCCCTAGCCACCACCCAGAAGGTCAGCCGGGCTCCGAACGCCCAGCCCTCCCGTGTTCAGCACATGGGTGTAAATCATCGTCGTCGTCAGGCTCCGGTGCCCCAGCAACTGCTGGATGGTCCGGATATCCTGGCCGTTCTCAAGCCGGTGGGTGGCGAAGGAGGGTCGAAAAGTATGACAGGTCGCCCGCTTCGCGATGTCGGCCGGCTGGACGGCCACCTTGACGGCCCGCTGCACAGCGCCCATCGTCACTCGAGGTGAGCCCCCCTTGGTGGTTCGAACCCGAATCTCGCACCGGGTCAGATCGAAATCCTTGACCCGGAGGGTCAGGCACTCCAACCGCCGGAGGCCAGCCTCGTAGAGCAGCATGCCGACCAGCCAGTAGGCTCCCTTCAACTGTCCCAACACGAGGTTCACTTCCAACGCCGTCAGGCCCACCGGGAGCCGAGTTCGGGACTGGGCCCAGCGCATCTCGGCCAAACGACCCAACGGCTGGCCCAGGACTGTCGAGTAGAGGAACAGCAACGCGCAGAGGGCCTGGGTCTGGGTCGGGAAGGCGGCGACCTCGGGTTCGCCCAAGTCGCGGGGGGGCCAGGTGCCGTGATGATAAACCTCCTCGGTTCGCGGGCTAAGTCGCCGAAACCGGGCCTTATCGTGGATGGTTTGCAGTAATACAGACTTCTGCGACATGGGGCTCGGTCGTCCACCCGATTGATGCGGCCGCGTCAGCCAGCGTGGATATCAGCCGGCTCAGCGAAACCGAACCGGCGCTCCTTCCGGTCTGACCCGAGCAAAACCGACCGTTCGGCAATACTTTTCAACCTGAATTCTTCGGCTGGAATGGTGGCACCCTCATGTCCGCACCCACAACGACCCCGGCACCCCGGATTCCCCGTGATTCTGTCGTCATTCGGTTCGCCGGTGACTCCGGCGACGGGATGCAGATCACCGGCTCCGAATTCATGGCGGAAACTGCGCTCGCCGGAAATGATCTCTCGACCTTCCCCGACTATCCGGCCGAAATTCGGGCCCCGGCCGGCACCACCTTCGGCGTCTCCGCCTTCCAGATCCATTTCGGAACCCGGGAGGTCATGACGGCGGGCGACGACCTCGACGTACTGGTCGCGATGAATCCGGCGGCCCTCAAGGTCAACGTCAAGGACCTCAAACCCGGCGGCGTAGTAGTGTGCGACATCGCCACCTTCACTCCGCGCAACCTGACCAAGGCGGGCTACACCGAGAATCCACTCGAGAACAGCTCCCTCTCGGAATACCGGGTCCTCAAGCTCGACGTCACCAAGTTGAACGCCGAGGCGGTCAAGCCGTTTGACCTCGGTGCCAAGGACGCAGTTCGTTGCCGGAACATGTGGACCCTGGGTCTGATGCTGTGGATGTATGGGCGGGACCGGCACGCCACCGTCGGGTGGCTCGAGAAGAAGTTTGCCAAGAAGCCCGCAATCGCCAAAGCCAATGTGGCGGCCATGAATGCCGGCCATGCTTTCGGTGAGACGGCGGAGTTGGCCGCACCGTCGTACAGTGTCGCCCCGGCTTCAGCGGAGCCCGGCATCTATCGGACCGTCACCGGCACCGAGTCACTGGTCTGGGGGCTCGTGGCGGGCGCCCAGGCGGCGGCGCTGCCGCGAGTGGTGATGGCCTCGTATCCGATCACGCCGTCCTCCCCGGTGCTGCATACCCTCGCGGGCTTGAAGCAGTTCGGGATCGTAACCTTCCAGGCCGAGGACGAAATCGCCGCCATGTGCGCCGCCATCGGCGCGGCGTACGGGGGAGCGCTCGGCATCACCTCGAGCTCCGGCCCCGGGATCGCGCTCAAGACCGAGGCGATCGGCCTCGCCGTCATGACGGAACTGCCCGTGGTCATCATCAACAACCAGCGGGGTGGGCCTTCGACCGGTCTTCCGACCAAGACCGAGCAGTCCGATCTTTACCAGGCCATTTACGGCCGGAATGGCGACACGCC
>JAYUZK010000140.1:0-14382 GCA_043751835.1 Gemmatimonadota bacterium
GGAGCCCGCGGTAAGTCAGCATCCGCGCGGAGAGATCAGTGCCCTTTCCTGATCCCCACACCGCTTACTGCGGGTGCCTTGAGGACGCCAAGCGTCGGATGGACTTCCTGCGGTCGATGATCACTGGTCAGATAACCACCGGCCACGAGGAATTTGACGGTGAAATAGCGTGCCTCCAACTTCGGCAGATTGTCGAGGAAGTAGCCTTCGCCGCACTCGTCGCCCATCGAGACCAATACGCGGCGATCCACAACAACCTGGCGTCCGCCTGGAGGGCACAGTCCATCCTTGACCGACTGGCGAAGATTCACCCAGATTTCTACCCCATCCCCGTTTCGATCGAAACAGGCGACCAGGGCCCTCATCACCATGTATTAACGCCTGTTGAAAGCGGATTCTTCACGAAAGATGATTTCATGGTCGTATATGATCGCTGCAGCGATGGCATTCACAGCTGGAACCCGCACCGGTCCGGCCCCAGAGTCATCAACTTCGAACGGCCGGTCTCCGAATGGCTCGACCGTTTGGAGCTGTTGCTCGCGACCCACTTGATTCGCCTGGTAGGCGAGGCAGGCTTCCTGCTTATCGTTTTCCGGCACCCAGACGACGGAAGCACCCAATTGGTTCGGGCCGTCCCGATCTCGGAATCGTGTCCATAGCTCGCCGATCCTCCATGCCGTCGCCTCAGCGAAAGCCGACGTGGCCCCTCCGGAAATTAATGTCATAGGGAGTGCCGTCCCGCCCCGGATTCACTGAACGTGGCGTGGGCAATGTTGTGGGCAATCGGGGCGGAGAACTCGGCAAAACGCCCGTTTCCGCCGACTGTCAGCGAACGTGCCCAACCCCGCCTAACCGTTGGGTGCTCAAGAACTTTCGACCACTCGCTATCACTCCCGCTCCGAACGCCGCCCATGTTCCCAAGTTGAATGTCGCCGGTTCGAGCCCGATCGCCCGCTCTGTGCAAGGGCGTCCAATTGTGGAGGCCCTTTGCCGTTTAGAAGAGCCCGGTATCCCATCCTGGCGACGCGAGAAACGAGGTGAGATCAAAAGCCTTAAGTCTTGAAATTACAGCGGGATAGGTTATTCTTGTCCCGTGATTCGAGTCACCGCCGTCGTCCACGGTTCCATCGCTGACCAAATTGGCCTGGTTCCCGGTTCCGAACTCCTGACCGTCAACGGCCGGGAGCTCGAGGATTTCCTTGACTGGGAATTCCACACGGCGGAGGAGGAGTTCACCCTCGAGGCCCGGCAACCGGATGGCACCGAGCTCGAGGTCGAGATCGAACGGGACCTCGACGACCCGATCGGGGTTGACCTCGAACCACCCCGGATCCGCCGGTGCGCCAACCGCTGTGACTTCTGCTTCGTCGACGGCAACCCGGCCGGACTCCGGGAAGTACTCTACATCCGGGACGACGACTATCGGCTGTCGTTCCGGTACGGGAACTTCGCCACCCTGACCAATCTGAAGCCGTGGGACGTCGACCGGATCATCGAATACCGGCTGTCGCCCCTCTGCATCAGCGTTCATGCCACCGACCTGGTGGTCCGCCGGCATCTGCTCCGGAACCCGACGGCGCCGGATATCCTGGCTCAAATGCGCGAGTTCGCCGGTCACGGGATTCAGTTCCACACCCAGATCGTGATGTCGCCGCCGGTAAACGACGGTCCCATTCTCGATCGCTCCCTCCGGGACCTCTTCGAGTTCGGCCCCGCGGTACTCAGCGTCTCGGTCGTGCCGGTTGGCCTGACGGAATTCAGCAAACACAGCCGCTGCCGCGAACCCACCGCCGAGGAATGCGCCGCCGCCGTGGCGCTCGTCGAGCAGTGGAGCGAGACAGCCCGCCGCGAACGGGGCGCCACCTGGGTGTACGGAGCCGACGAACTCTATCTCCGCGCCTGCCTCCCGCTCCCTCCTGAGGCCGCGTACGGCACGTTCGACCAGTTCGAGAACGGGGTCGGTGCGGTTCGGTTCCTCCAGCGCGAAGTTCGTGAAGCGGCCGATCAGTTTGGCTCCTGGAAAGGGAAGCGGATCGGCGTGGTGACGGGAGCCTCGATGGGCGCGCTCATGCCGCAGGTGCTGGAGCCGCTCCGCGCGGCCTCCGGGGCCGAGATTGAATTGATCGTGGTGGAGAATACGCTCTTCGGCGGACGGGTCACGACGGCCGGTCTGCTCCCGGGCCGAGATATGCTGGACGCGCTCAAGGACCGGCCCGATCTCGATCTGGTCCTGCTCCCCGGCGAAGCGGTCAACGACGACCAGCTTTTCATCGACAACATGCCGCTGGCCGACCTCGTCGCCGCGGTGCCGATGCGGGTCAAACTGTCGAAGCACTTCGTGGATGCCCTCGATGAGTAAACCAACCGTCGCCATCGTCGGTCGCCCGAACGTCGGCAAATCGACTCTCTTCAATCGGTTCATCGGGGGACGGGAAGCGATCGTCGCCGATCAGGCCGGGACCACGCGTGATCGGCATTTCGGCGATGCCACCTGGAACGGCCGCTCATTCTGGATCGTCGACACGGGCGGGCTGGTACCCGAATCGGACGACTCGATGGACCGGGCGATCCGGCGCCAGGCGGAGATCGCGATCGACGAGGCGGATCTGATTCTCTTCGTCGTCGACGCCCTGGACGGCCTCCATCCGATCGACCAGGCGATCGCCCAGCAGCTCCGGCGTTCCAAGCGGCCGGTCATTCTGGTTGCCAACAAGCTCGATCATATGCCGCGGGTCTCCGCCGACCCCGAGTTCTACGCCCTGGGCCTCGGAGACCCAATCCCGGTCTCGGCCCAGGTGGGCAAGGGAAGCGGCGATCTGCTCGACCTGATGGTGGCCAAGCTGCCACCGGCCGCCGAGGGCGAGGATGCCGATCAGATCTCCGTGGCCATCGTCGGCCGGCCAAACGTCGGCAAGTCCTCGCTTGCCAACCGCCTGCTCGGCGAGGAGCGGTATGTCGTCTCGCCGGTTCCCGGTACGACCCGTGACGCAGTGGACTCGATCCTCAACTACCACGGCAGGGTGATCCGCTTCGTCGACACCGCGGGCCTCCGGCGGAAGTCTCGGGTCGATGAAGACGTGGAGTTCTACTCCACCGTCCGGACCCGCCGGGCGATCGAAGAGGCCCAGGTTTGCGTCCTCGTGGTGGATGCCACGATCGGCGTCCACCATCAGGATCTCCGGATCGCGACCGAGGCGTGGGACCGCGGCGCGGGGCTGGTGGTCGTCGTCAACAAATGGGATCTGGTGGAGGAGAAGGACACCAACACCGCCGTGCGCGGGACGGCCATCGTGACCGAGAAGGCGCCGTTTCTCGCCGACGTGCCGTTCGTCTACGTCTCGGCCCTTAGCGGCCAGCGGGTGCGCAAGGTGCTCGACGAGATCCTGGCCGTCGCGGATGCCCGGACCCGCCGGATTACCACCGCCGAGGTCAACAAGGTGCTCGAGGCACTGGTGGCGAGGAATCAGCCGCCCCAAAAAGGTGGGGAGGAAGTCAAGCTGTTCTACGCCTCCCAGGTGGCGATCGCGCCGCCGATCTTTGCGCTGATCTGCAACCGACCGGACGATCTGGCCGAACACTATCAGCGCTACCTGATCAAGGGATTCCGGGAAGCATGGAGTTTCAGCGGCGTTCCGATGTGGCTCAGGATCAACGCCCGGAAGGGCTCTCGATGACCCTCGCGCTCTGGCTCCTGGCCTCCTACCTCCTCGGCGCTGTTCCGGCGAGTTATTGGCTTGGGCGAGCGCGCGGGATCGATCTTCGGCAAGTCGGGAGCGGCAACCTGGGGGCGACGAACCTCTACCGCGCCGCGGGCTGGGGAGCCGCGATTCCGGCTGGGCTGTTCGACGTCGCGAAAGGGGCCGTCCCGGTTCTGGTGTTCGGCCCGAGGGCCGGCGGCGGGATCTGGATTCCGGTGCTGCTCGGCGCGGCGGCGGTCGTCGGCCACGTCTTCAGCGTCTTCGTGGCGTTCAAGGGCGGGAAGGGCGTGGCCACGGCCGCGGGGGTCGTCCTGGGCATCGCACCGTGGGCCACGCTGGTGTCGTTAGGCGTCTGGCTCCTGGTGCTCCGCCTTTCGGGCTACGTCTCCCTCAGCAGCATCATCGCGGCCGCGCTGCTGCCAGTCGGGATCTGGCTTCTGCACCCGGTCCTCCGCCCGTCGATCCTCATGTTCGTGGCGCTGGGCGGCATCGTGATCCTCACCCATCGCGCCAACATCCAGCGGCTTCTGGCCGGAACCGAGAGCCGCTTTGGCGCCAGTCGCCGGAGCGGGGCAGCTCAGTGAAGGTCACCGTCCTCGGCGCTGGGAGCTGGGGGACGACGCTGGCCGATCTGCTCGGCCGGAAAGGGATGGATGTCTCGTTGTGGGCGTACGAGGCCGAGGTGACGCGGGCGATCAACGAGACCCATGAGAATCCGATCTATTTGCCCGGTGGCCGCCTGGCGCCGTCGGTCAAGGCGACGAGCGACCTGCTGGCCGCAGTGACCGGCGCCGAGTGTCTGGTGCTGGTATCGCCGAGCCACGTCACTCGGAAGGTACTGGCAACGATTGCGCCGGTGTTGCCGGCCGACACGGTCGTCGTGAGTGCCACCAAGGGTCTCGAGACCGACACCCTGGCCACCATGTCGGAGGTGGCGGCGGCCGTGCTGCCGCCGCACCGGTTCGTGGCGCTCTCCGGGCCAAGTTTTTCGCAGGAAGTCCATGCCGGCCAGCCGACCGCCGTCGTGGCGGCCTCGACCGATCCGGCCGCGTCGGAGGCGGTCCAGGGACTCTTTTCGACGCCGTACTTCAGGGTCTACTCGAACCTCGATGTGATCGGGACCGAGCTGGCGGGTTCACTCAAGAACACCATCGCGATCGCCGCTGGCATCGTCGAAGGTCTGGGCCTTGGTCACAATCCGCGAGCGGCACTGGTCACCCGCGGGCTCGCCGAGATGACGCGCCTTGGGGTGGCGGCCGGGGCGGACGCCAGGACGTTCGCCGGCCTGGCCGGGATGGGCGACTTAATTCTGACCACCTGCGGGAACTTGAGCCGGAACCGGTCGCTTGGCGTGGCGATCGCTGAGGGGACCTCGCTCGCCCGGCACCAGCGGGAGCACCGGACGGTGGCCGAGGGAGTGAACACCGCCAAGGCGGCGGTCCGGCTGGCGGCCCGCCATGGGATCGAGATGCCGATCGCGGCCAAGGTGGCCGAGGTGCTGTTCGACGGGAAACCTCCGCGGCAGGCGATCGCGGAGTTGATGGAACGCACCCTGAAACCGGAGCAGTGACGCGATGCCACCGCGCCCGATGCAGGAGTTCTTCTCGATCGGTGAAGTCTGCGCCTTGACGGACCTCAAGCCGCACGTGCTGCGCTACTGGGAGAGTCAATTCCGGTTCTTGAACCCGGCCAAGAACCGATCCGGAAACCGGGTATACAAGAGCCGGGAGGTCGAACTGATCCTGCTGGTGAAGCACCTGCTGTACCTCGAGAAATACACCATCGACGGGGCCCGCCAGCGGGTTGAGCACTTCCGGCGAACCGGGGAGCTCAAGCAGGAGGCGGCCCGCGCCGCGTCCCGACAGACTCTCGAGGAGATCGATGCGGTGCTGGCGGGGATACTCGCCACCCTCGATGGGGCCGTGCTGCCCGCCCACCCTTCGACCGACGAACCGGCGGCCTGACCATGAACATTCTCGTTTCGAACGACGACGGAATTCTTGCTCCCGGGCTCGGGATTCTCGCGGCCGCCTGCCGAGCCGTAGGGCAGGTGACCGTGGTCGCCCCCGATCGGGAGCAAAGCGGAACCTCGCATTCGCTCACCCTCCACCGACCGCTCCGCCCGACCCGCACCCACGACGGTGCCTTCCAGGTCGACGGAACGCCGACCGATTGCGTGCTGCTCGCGATCGGTGCGCTGATGCCGGAAAAGCCGGATTTTGTCTTCTCCGGGATCAACCACGGTCCCAACATGGGCGAGGATGTTCTCTACTCCGGCACCGTTTCGGTGGCAATGGAGGCCGTGACCCTGGGCGTTCCGGGGGTGGCGTTCTCGTTCGCGGGCCGGGATCCGGAACTGATGGCCAGCTACCATCCGATCCTGGTCCGGCTGATTCGGCAGATCACCGAGATCGAGACCTTCCCGGCCGAGACGCTCCTCAGCATCAACCTGCCGAAGATTCATGCGTCCGAGGTCAAGGGCGTGAAGGTGACCAAGCTCGGGAGCCGGTTCTTCTCAGGCTCGCTCACCCGCATGAACGATCCCTGGGGGCGCGAGGTCTTCTGGATCGGCGGGGGCGACGTGACCTGGACGACCGATCCGGGTACCGACCACGCCGCGGTCAAGGCCGGCTACATCTCGGTGACGCCGCTCCACATGGATCTCACCAACTACCGGCTGATGGAGGCGGTGGGGTCGTGGGCGCTCGACCTCTAGACGTTGCCGACAGTTACGGCGGATACCGGCAGCGCCTGGTCGAGGAGCTGCAGGACAAGGGCATCCGAGACCTCGCCGTGCTGAAGGCCGTGTCGGTGGTGCCCCGTCATCGATTCGTGCCGGAAGGCATCCGTCACCGGGCCTACGAGGATTCGGCGCTTCCGATCGCGGCCGGCCAGACGATTTCACAGCCGTGGGTTCAGGCTCGCTCGCTGCAGGAACTCCGGCTGTCGGGGCGGGAGAAGGTCCTCGAGGTAGGGGTCGGGTCGGGTTACCAGACGGCTCTCCTGAGCCAGTTGGCATATGCCGTGGTGGGGATCGAGCGGGTGCCGGAGCTGGCGCTCGGGGCTCGCGAGGTTATTCGGGATCTGGGGATCCGGAACGTGTCAATCGTGGTTGGGGACGGGACTCTGGGGTGGCGGCCGCTGGCGCCGTTCGACGCCATCGTGGTGGCGGCGGCATCGCCCGAGGTCCCGAAGCCGCTGCTCGAGCAACTCGCGCCGGGAGGGCGGATGGTGATTCCGATCGGTGACCGGAACGAGCAGGTCCTCACGCGGGTGGAGCGGGTGGGGGATCGGGTCGAGGTGACGGCCCTTTCCGGCGTGCGGTTCGTACCGCTGCTCGGGCAATTCGGGTTCGCCCGCTGAGGGGAGCGGTATCTTTGCCCATGCTCGATCTAATCCGCACGCTCCTCGATTTTGTCCTCCATCTCGACCGCCACCTCGGCGACCTGATCCGCCACTACGGGACCGGGACCTACGCCATTCTGGCCCTGATCGTTTTCTGCGAGACCGGCCTGGTCGTGACTCCGTTCCTTCCCGGAGACTCCCTCCTCTTCGCCGCCGGAGCCTTTGCCGGTCTCGGGGATCTCGATCCCTGGGTCCTCTGTGCCGTGCTGATCGTCGCGGTGTTGGCCGGGGACAACCTGAATTACTGGATCGGACGGTGGGTGGGGCCCCGGGCGTTCTCGGGGCAGATTCGGCTGCTCAGAAAGGACTACCTGGACCGCACCCACGCGTTCTTCGAGCGGCACGGGGGGCGGACGGTGATCATTGCCCGGTTCGTGCCGATCGTCCGGACCTTCACCCCGTTCGTCGCCGGGGTCGGGGCGATGCCGTACCCGCGGTTTCTGGCCTACAGTATCGGGGGCGGGATCGGCTGGGTCACTCTGTTCATCTGGGTCGGATACTACTTCGGCAACTTGCCGGCGGTCCGGAACAACTTCGGGTTGGTGATCGGGGCGATCATCCTGATCTCGGTGCTTCCGATGCTATTCGAACTGATCAGGGCCCGGCGGGAAGGCCGGGCCGCGCGGGCCAGGGACGGCTGACCGGGGTGCCGGCTGTTCGGTTCGTGGTCACGGGGCTGGTTCAGGGGGTCGGCTACCGCGCCTACGCCAGGCGGGTGGCGCTTGGGTTGGGCGTCCGGGGGTATGCGAGGAATCTGCCGGACGGAACAGTCGAGGTGCTGGCCATGGGTGACCCACACGCGCTTGAGGCATTGGAGGCGAGCCTCCGCCTGGGGCCATCATTTGGCCGAGTCGACGGGGTCGCCATCGCTGAGGCAGTTAGTGAAATGGAGGCATGGAACTCTTTCAATATCAGTTGATTGCATGCTTCGCCTCATCCGAATAATACGATTCGACCAGCAAGAGTTACATATCTCGTGAAATTGACGCGGATCGGGGCTCCGGGTAGGTTGGGGCCCAGCGTGAAGGCCCTCGTAGCTCAGGTGGATAGAGCGGCGGTTTCCTAAACCGTAGGCCGGAGGTTCGAATCCTCTCGGGGGCATGTTAGGTTTAGCGGCTTCCCACTAACCAGGTACATCGTCCGATGGCTACCACAGCGACACCACCGTCCGACGGCTCGGGCGAACAGACCCACTTTCTCGCCTGGATGCTGGCCCGCCAGAGGCCGATCTCGATGGCATTGGGCGCCGTGTTTCTGGTTGGCCTGGTCAGCTGGTATGTGATTGAAAGCGGGCGGCGGAAGCAGGCGCAGGCGATGGAGGCCCTCGATCGGGCCCGGGTGTCGATGGAGGCCGGGAACTATCCCGAGGCCTCGTCCGCGTTGCAGAAGGTCACCCAGACCTACAGCGGGACCGACGCGGCCTACGAGGCGGTTCTGGCTCTGAACCAGGTTCGGCTGCTCTCGGGTCAGGCCAAGCTGGCCGTCGACGAGCTGAAGAAGTTCGTTGCCACCAATCCTCCCGGAGCCTTCGGGTCGGCTGCCCATGCCCATTTGGCGATGGCCCTCGAAAACAGCGGGAGGGCGGCTGACGCCGGCGCCGAGTACCTGAAGGCCGCCGAGCTGGCGCCGGAGGCGTTCCGGAAGATCGATGCGCTCCTTAATGTGGCCCGGACGTATCGAGCGGCTGGCAAGGACAAGGAGGCCGCGGGCGTCCTCGAGGATCTGATCAAGAAGTTCCCGAAGGAGCAGGCTGGCGTCGCGGAGGCGCAGGTCCGGCTGGCGGAGATCACCAAGGGTCAGACCTGAACGCGGTCGTCACGTTCTCGTTTCTGATGTCGTATAAGATGTATTATGTTAAGTTCTATTGTTGATACCTGTGGGTAAGTCCGATTTCAGCGGTGAGCTCCCCTCCAGTGATCCGACGAACACCAGGCGGCCCTCCCCGCAGAGCCAGACGTCAGTGGCGCAATCGCCCCCGAGGCTCCCGGTGACCGAGTAGACGGAGCCGCTCCGGCTTCGAATCTGAATTGGCAGCGCACCCAGGCCGGCCCCGGCCAGAGCCAAGGCCGCGGCGATGGTGCCGGTTCCACAGGCCAGCGTCTCGCCCTCCACTCCCCGTTCGTAGGTGCGGATTGACCAGGCGGCGTCCGGCGTCGCCATTCGGCCCAGGAAGTTGACGTTGCTGCCGGTTAGTCCGACCGCCGGGCTGGACCGAAGCTGCCGGCCTCGGCCCTCAACGTCGACCGAGTCCAGATCGTCCACCAGGATCACCGTGTGGGGGACGCCCACAGTACCCTGAAACGCCTGCCGTTCCCCCGCCCCGAGCGCCAAGTCGAGAGGCCGGGGTATTGCCACGGTTGCCAGCCGGATTTCCGCCATCCACCCCGGTCCGACGCACCGGCTTTCCAGTCGTCTGGCGTCCGTGGCCAACTCGACCCGGTCGGGCCCTACCAGGCCCAAGTGGACGGCCAGGCGGGTGGCGCAGAGGGCGGCGTTTCCGCAGAGGTCGGCGGGAGACCCATCAGAATTGAAATAGACCATCCGGACCGCCCCATCAGGCTCCAACCCGACGAAGACCAGGCCATCCCCGCCGACGCCTCGGCGCCGGTCGCACACCGCCTTGATCCGGTCGGCTGGCCAATCCGGGCGGTCGTGTTCGCGGCCGTCGAGGAATATGAAGTCGTTGCCAGAGCCGGTGAGCTTGTAGAAACGGGTGCTCACAGCTTGCCCAGCCGGTCGGCGATCCAGAGCCACCAGACCATCCAGATCGCTTCCCGGACGATCGCCTTACTCATCTTGCTGGTACCCTCGACCCGATCGGTGAAGACGATCGGCACCTCGGTCAGGCGGAATTTCTTCCGCCACGCCCGAAAGCTCATCTCGATTTGGAAGGCGTATCCGTTGGACCGGATCCGGTCGAACGGGAGGGCCTCGAGCACCTCCCGGCGAAAACACTTGAAGCCGCCGGTGGCGTCGGTGAGCGGCAGGCCCGTGACCCAGCGGACATAGATGTTGGCGCAATAGGACAGCAGGAGGCGCGACATCGGCCAATTGACGACGTTCACCCCGCTCTTGTACCGTGAGCCGATCACGAGGTCGGCATGGTCGGCCGCGTTGAGCATCGTCGGGAGAAACTTCGGGTCGTGAGAGAAGTCTGCGTCCATCTCGAGGATACGTTGATACCCGCGTTCGAGGCCCCAGGCGAATCCCGCCAGATAGGCCTTGCCCAGCCCTTCCTTCAGAGGCCGGTGGAGCACGTGCACCCGGGCAAACGCCCCGACCAGCTGATCTGCCAGCTGCCCGGTCCCGTCGGGCGAATTGTCGTCCACCACCAGGACTTCCAGCCGAGGGTCCTGATCGAGGATCGCGGGAACCACCTGGGGGAGGTTCTCGCTCTCGTTGTAAGTCGGCAGAATCACCAGGAAACGTTCAGCCATCGATCGATTGTCTCCGCCGCGCCAGCGGTATCCCGAACAGCGCGGCGATCCCGGCCAGCGACACCAGGCTGATCAGCTTGCCCCGGTGGTACGCGGGGGAATCGAACCAGAAGAGCACTTCTTTCGCCCCCGGCGGCAGCGCCACGCTAAGCAAGGCCCCCTGGGCCCGAAGGACGGTGGCCGGCTTGCCGTCGATCGTGACGTGCCAGTCGCGGTACCAGTTCTCCGCCACGACCAGATACTCCGCGTTCGACGACGTTCCGGTGATCGCGACCTTCATCCGGCCGGCCTCCCACTCCGGCACGGTGGCCGAAAGAGTTGAGGGTGGCGGGATGGCGCCGGCCAGCGGCTCCGGGTTCACCGACGCCGTGTCCGGGTAGATGGCGACCCGGTCGAACGGGAATCGCGAGTCCGACGCGGTCGCCACCAGCTGGTCCTCCGCGACCTTGGCTGCACCGGCCAGTACCCGGGCATAGGGTGGCACGGTATCGGCCTCCAGAAGGAATCCCGAACCCTGGACTGTGGCGACGGGGCCAAGCACTGGATGGAAGCCCGGCACGTTCTGAGTCTGGGTCAGGACGATGTAGCGGATCGCAAACATTTTCCAGAGGCTTGGACTGAGCTGATTCTTCCAGACGTTCTTGCCACCCAACAGATCGTCGAAGGTGCGGAGCTCATTGCCGTGGTAGCCGAACAAGGTCGGGATCCCGGCCGCCATGAGCCAGCTCTTCGGGTACGGATTGAGCCCTTCGAGCGCCGGTCCATAAACCCGGTACGGCTTCGGTGTGGCCTCGAGCTTCTTCATGATCTCGTCGGACGCGTAGGTCACGCTGGCCGGGGGCGAGAAGACGAAGTACTCCTTCCCGACCAGCCATGAGTCGGTTGCGATCACTGCCAGCAGCGCGGCACAGGCGGCGGCACCACTGATCCGCCTCCGGCCGATGGCCCAAATGACGCCCGCCGCGACGAGGACAACCGCGAGGAGGCGGATCGCATCGAGCCGAAGCACGCCGGCATTGCTGATCGCGGCCTCGACCCCACCCTGCAATCCCGCGCTCCGGGCAATGTCCTCCGCCACGTTCTGCAGGATCCCAATGGCGCCAAGCAGCCCGAACAGGCCCGCCAGACCGGCGACGATCCAGGCTCGGGTCAAGTTCGCCGCGCCCTTCATCAAGCGCTCCGCTCCGAACCCGGCGAACATCGCGAGGGGTAGCGCGACCAGAAAGAAGGCCATCCCCGGCGCCCGGAGCCGGCTCATCATCGGCAACAGATACCAGAGCCGGAAGAACGGCGTGGCGCCGCCGAGGCTCACCAGCAGGAAGAGTCCGGCGATGGTTCCCAGCGCGAGTCGAGTGCGCCGCCGTTCGGTTCCACCGATCCCGAGCGTCGCGAGCATCATGATGACCGGGCCGAGGTACTCGGTGTGGTGCTTGAGCCCGTTGTGACCGAAGTAGGCGTTCGTTCCGCCATCGATCTTGGGCAGCAGCAGCCCGAGCAGTTCTTCAGGCGGCAGTGCGTACGAGGTAGCGTATTCCCAACCGGTGTTGTAGCCCCCCTCCGCGCGAGGGCTGTAGGGAACGTACTGCTGCATCGGAAGCGCATAGACCGCGTACAGCCCGATGCCGAGCACCACGGCCCCCACCGCTCCCGCGACCACCCAAAGCCTCGCCGCTCCGGTCGGCCCTTCGGGCCCGAAGACCCAGAACGCTCCCCAGATTCCCCCGGCCACGAGCAGGTAGTAGCTCGCCTGGGGATGGCCCTGCAGCGACAGACCGGTTGCGAGGGCCATGGTGCCGTACCCTGCCAGCCGGCGGTCTCGGACCGCGTGTACGATGCCCATCAACAGCAATGGAGCCAGGGCCGCGACGAACAACTTGCCGTCGTGCCCGGGGTGGACCAGTGAGATCACGATCCCCGTCAGCTCATACGAAAGCCCGGCCACCACCGCGCCGGCCCAGCTCACCTTGAGCGACCGCATCAGGCCGTACATGGTGACGCCCGCGAGCACGATGTGAATCGCGAAGCCCAGGTTCATCGCGAGGTCGGTGGGCAGGATCCAGCGGAGCCACGCCGTCGGGTAGAAGATGTCACCGTGAGCGGCGCCGATGTACGGGAGGCCCCCGAAGATGAAGGGATTCCATTGCGGGATCGAGCCGTGTGCCTTGAAGTACTCGGCCGCGAAATGGCGGAAGCTGTACCCGGCCTGGTATTGATCGGAGGCGGGCCCGACGAGAAACTGGCCGCTCAGCATCGGCCAGCAGAGCGTGAGGGCCGCGAGCAGGAAAACCGCGGCGGCCAGGAGATGAGGCCGCCGCGGTTCGAACCCGGGCTCCGAGCTGTCGATCGACGTCATTGGGTCCTCCTTCGGACCACGAACGGGGCGGCGGCGAGCAGATCAGCCAGTGTCATCCCGATCCGGGAGACGGCGGCGAGCGCCAATGCCTTGGATGGTCCTAGGGCCGACTGCGTCAGCATGACGAACACCAGTTCCCTGACCCCGAGTCCACCGGGCGCCAGCAGGAACAGAAAGCCGGCCAGGTATGAGGCCGTAAACGCGCCGATCGCCGCCGGAACAGTCAGCGCGCTCTCGGAGAACACGCCGCGCGCCAGCCAAGCCAGCGCCACGCCATACAGGACCCAGGCGACGGCATTGACCGCCACGCCGGTCAGGAGCGGCCCCACCGCGGGCGCCGAAATGGTTATCTCGCCGCCAAGACGCCGCAAGAGCCAGTTGAGCGGTTTCGGCCAGAGGACGAAGATCAGGCTCGCGATCGCGATCGCGAGCAGGGCGGCGAGCGCGGCCTGGGCGCCCGGACTGGCGGCCTCGAGCGCCGTCGTGCCCGTGACCGCCACCACGAGCGCCCCGGTGCCGATCGAGACGATCTGGAGCACTACGGCCGAAGCCGTCGCGACCCATGCGGGGATGCCCGCTTCCCTGCCTAACACCGCCATTCCCGCGATCGCCCAGACTTTGAGGGGGAGGTACTTCCCCATGCTCGACAGGACCCAGATTCTGGCGGCCACCCACCATTCGAGGCGGCTTCCCCAGCCCGCCACCATTCGCCGCCAGCCCTCGATCAGGAGCGCGTAGGTCGCCAGCACCAGCGCAAGGCTGCCGACGATCGCCACGGGGTCGATCCGCCACGCCAGGTCGGCTGCCCTCACCTGCTCCCAGTTCCGAACCAGGAATCGGACCGCATACCCGACGATTGCCAGGCCAAGCGCCGCGCGGACCCAGCGCCACCAGCCCTTAGACACCGAGGGCCTCCCGGTACCAGGCTTCACACCGTTCGGCCACCCGAACGGGCGCCAGCTCCGTCCGATAGCGCTCACCGGCCTCGGCCGCGCGATGGCGCGCGGCCGGATCCCGCAGGACAGCTAACACCCCCGCGGCGATGGCCTCACCCGTCGGGTCGACACTGATGCCGGCTGCACCCGACCCCACGATGTCCAGAACGCCGCCGCCGTCGCGGCAGACCACGACGGGCACTCCGCACGCCAAGGCTTCGATGACGGCCAACCCCAAGCCCTCGCCGATGGCCGGGAACACGAAGATGTCGGCGTCGCCGATTACCGAGGGCACCTGATCAGGGGCGACCTGGCCGGCGAACCGAACGAGGCCGGTGCCCAGTTGCTCCGCGATCCCGGTCAGGTTAGCCCGCTCGGGACCGTCACCCACGATGAGGAAAGGCAACCGGAGTCCCCCCGTTATCAGGCGGGCATGGGCCGCGAGTGCGAGATGGACCCGTTTCTGGCGGGTGAGCCGCCCCACGAACACGACGCCCCCACCGCCGGCCGACCGGCGCGACTGTAATTCGAGCGGCATCGGGGATCGGTGCGCC
>JAYUZK010000141.1:0-7980 GCA_043751835.1 Gemmatimonadota bacterium
TGCGACTACCTGATCCAGCGAGCCCGGCCCCAACTGTTCACCAATGCGCTCCCGGCCTCGGTGGCCGCCGCGGGCCTCGCCGCGATTCAGTACCTGGAGGCCCACCCCGAGCGAGTCCGGAAGCTCCGCGACAACACTCGGTATTTCCGGTCGGGGCTCAAGGAACTCGGATTCAAACCCCTCGACGGCGACACGCCCATCATCCCCGTCATTCTCGGCGAGACGGCCAACGCCATCCGGATGAGCGAACTGCTGCTCGATGAAGGGGTCTTCGTCACCGGGTTCGGGTTTCCCGTCGTCCCCCAGGGCGCCGCCCGGGTCCGTTGCCAGATCTCCGGCGGCCATTCCGTCGACGACCTCGACGAAGCCCTTCGTGCCTTCGCCAAGGTGGGGCGCCGCCTCGGCCTCATTTAGACTGGCCGGGCCCCTAGCGTTCGGCCCGAAAGTCACGAAAATGTCGGACCGGCCCGGACTTCCCCGGTCGGTCTTTTGTGTTATGCCCAGGTTTCGAACACCGAAGACGTTCTACTTGAAGTATCGTAAGATATTACAAATAAAAGACATACAAGCATAGATGCCAGGCACGACGCCCTCAAAGGTCGACACAAAAGTAGGATCCCATGCAGGAGTTGGCCTGAGCACGGTGTTTGCCATAGGACGGGGGTCGGCTTACACGATTCCTACGTCGGAGGCGGTTCAATGCGTGCATTTCAAGCCCTGAGTCTGGCCACGATGGGCCTCCTGTTGGCCTCGGGCGCGGCTCAAGCCCAGCAGCGCTGGGACGACAGCTTCAAGTGGTACATCGGGGCCCAGGCTGGCGTCCTCGGTTTCGCGACGCCGACACAAACCCGCGCGTGGGTGCCAACGGTCGGCGGCCAACTGAACATCGTTGCCAAACGATCCGGCCTCCTCCTCTCGGTCGACGAGGCGTTCGGCAAGAACGAAACCTCAGGCTACACTGACGCCAACGCGGCCAACAACGTCCGGGACGTGGCATTCAATCACCTCCGGAAGTACTCGGCCGTCCTCACTGCCTATCCGGTGCGGGGGCAGACCCAGCCATACTTCGGCCTCGGCTTCGGCCTCCTCCAGGTCGTCGGTCCCCAACCGGGCGGGTTCTTCACTTCGCCCGCCCAGGCGAACATCGCCAATCAACTGACCAGCACTAAATCGACCGATGGCTTCATCTCCGTGGTTGCCGGGATCCAGTTCCGGGTCGGCCGCACGGTCGGATTCGGCCAGTACCAGCTCGCGTCGGCCCCAGCAGCCGGACGCTTGATTCGAGGCGCGTCCCACGCGGTCGTCGGCGGGCTCAGGTTCTCGCTCGGAACGTCCAAGGAAGGCGTCAGGGGCGGAGGCTACTGACCCGAGTCGCCCGAAGGACAAACGGCCTCGCTATCGCGGGGCCGTTTTGCTTTCCAGGAATCGGAGAGGCCAGTCCACGGCTTTGGAGATCCCGATCCGCGGGGTCACCACGATTGGCCCCAGCGGCGCCCTGCGACCAAGCCGGACGGCCGAGGCGGCCACCGGCCTTCCATCGAGGGCTTTGGTCGATCCCGAGCGCCTGACAGAGCTTGCCCCCCTGAAACGCATGCGAGGCTGGGTCATCGAAGCCGAGATATGCCTCGGTTTCAATGACCCGGCCTCGCACCACCTCACCCCCGACTTCCGATACGATCTCCGCCCCGATCAGATCCCGCGCGACCGAGGCGGCGTCCCGACGGAAGAACCCACGTCCAAACGGGCGAATCAGGCCTTCTTTCCCCGGCCCCGCCCTCGGGGGGCCCGCTTCGGCGGGTCGGCTGTTGGCGCCGGCACGGGCTCGGAGACCACTGCCACCGCCTTCTTGACAGGCTTCGCCTGAGCCTTCGCCCCCCGCACGGCTCGGCCGACGGCCTTCTTGGCCAAGGCAGCCTCAACCGCCGGCGCTGGAACTGGTGCCGGCGCCGGCGGGGCCGGCGCAATATCGACCATCCCGATCAGCGGGATTTCCTGCGGGCGGAGCGGCCCCCGCGACCCACGCCGGAACCGCAGCATGGCCGACCGGCCCGCCGCGACCGGCTCGTCGGCCGGCTCGGACGGACTCGGCGCCGCCCCGCGGGCGGCCGCTGACGGCACCTGGCCGTGCGACCGGCCGCCCCCGTTTTCCACGCCGAGACGAGCCCGTTCGATCCGGCTCAGGGACGCTTCAAACGCATCCTCGCCGACCCGCCGCACCTCGGCGATCTCGGCATCATTGGCCTGCCGGAGCAACCGCTCGAAGCGGTCCGCGTCCAGCATCGGGTCCTCCCGGCCGTGCAGTGCCGCCATCCGGGCCCGAAGCGCCTCGCTCGGCACCGGATTGGGCAGTTCACCTAACGCCTTGTTCATCAACCCAAACCCGCCGGCGAGCGTCAGTCGGTCAACCGGTGGAAGCGACGGCGGCGGCGCTTCAGCGATCGGGGTTGGTGCGGCCGCCGGCCGGTCCTCGCGCCCGCGCCCTCGGCCCCGGCCCCGGCCCCGGCCCCGGCGGGCACCCTCGGCGCCACGCTCCTCGGCTGGCGCGGTACCGGCCGCCACCGGAGAGGCCTTCCCCGCGGTAACCGGCGCCACTTCGTACTGACCGTTGTCGAGCTTCGAGACCGAGAGCAGACCGCGGGTTCCAGCCTCAGAGACGAACTTGCTGAACCGGTTGAACCCGACGTTGCGTTCATCGAAGTTCGGATCGAGTTGCTGCATCACTTGCTTGAGGCGATCCGACCTCATCACGTCGCTGTGGCGCGCCATGTGGGCCACCGCTTCACCGACGAGCTCCCAGGGATCCCGCTGGGCCGACGTGGTGTCGGTTTCCTTGCTCAGACCCGCCAGTTCGCTATAAGCGTAGTACTCGTCGCAATTCTGGATCAGGAAATCGCTGGCGGACTCCCGGATCCCGACCCCAATAACGAACTTGCCGTACTCCTTGAGCTTCATGACGAGCGATGAAAAGTCGGAGTCGCCGGACAGCAGGATGTAGGTTCCGATTTCCGGCCGGGTGAACACCAGCTCGATCGCGTCGATCGCGAGCCGGATATCGGTGGCGTTCTTCTTGGTCGATCCCACCGCTGTCGCGAAGATCAGATCGATCGATCGCTCCGACAACGGAACGATGTACTGCGGATACCGCCGCCAGTCGGCGTACGCACGCCGAACCGCCACTTTGCCGCGGATGATATCGCTGTTGAGGAGCGTCTTGAGCTCCTTGGTCAAATCGGATCGGATGCCGAGCGTGACATTGTCGAAGTCGATCAGGAGGGCGGCGTGCGGCACGTGATGGACCGGGACGGGAACTGCGGCGGGAGCCGCCGGGACGGCCTGACGGCCGCCCCGCTGGATCGGGTGAACCAAAGTGATATTTCCTCCGACCGCCCCGGCCGAAGTTCCCCTTGCTTCCCTTGCCTGTCATGGCGCGGGGAATTCAACCGGGAACCCCGGGTTGGGGCGGTCGCTAGTGAGTTGCAGCCTCTCACCAGGCACCGCCCAATGCGGAGCCCGGAAGGCCATGGCAGGAAGCTAGATACGTGACGCCGGTTTGGGTAGCCGACCTCAGTGCGGAGCCCTGTCGCGCAGAATCGACACATTGGGTGGTCGGTGTATCGGCCGCGCGACATTTTATTCTACCGACCCAGGCTGGCGACCATGACGATCCATCGGGAACCCCGTGCTCCACCTGCTCGCACGCGCCTTAACGCCATTCAAAGCAATGGCTTGAACCCCATGAACTGGCCAGTCATTTAACCCAAGGAAGGCGGGGCACGAAGCTAGCCTAGAGGACAGCCAAGAATGAACCAGCCCCATGTGAAGGCGTCTCCCACCCAACTTCGAGTCGGGATTGATCTGATCGCCCTTCGCGAGGTGGCGGCGTCTCTGGGTCGTTTCGGCGGCGACTATGAAGAGCGGATCTTCACCGCCCACGAAATCGCCTATTGCCGCTCGAGCCCTGGAACAGTGTCGGTCGGCCGGTTCGCCGCCAAGGAAGCAGCCATCAAGGTGCTACGCCCCGAAGGACCGGGGCTCGATTGGCGGTCGATCGAAGTGCGGCGCGAACCCGATGGATCTGCCAGCCTCGCGCTGCACGGCGCGGCGAGCGCGCTGGCGACGAGGCGCGGGTTGACGCAGTTCGCCGTCAGCCTGAGCCACGACGAGGAGTACGCAACGGCGATCGTGGTTGCCCAACCCTGAGGAATGAACGATGAACGACGCCAGGCACCTGGTTGACGACATCCGGACGGTTCTCCGGGACGGCACCCGGGCCCCCGACGCGGCCAGCAACGATCAGGTGATCGCCCTGGTCCGCTTGAACGCCCTCAGGCCGACGCCGGTAGCCGGCTGATCATGGCCTCCACCACCCGCTCCCCGGCGTGGCCGTCCCAGAGTGCCGGCCGCTTGGCCTCGTAGGCGCCGCCGACGCTCCGGGCCAGGGTTTCTTCAATGGCGAGGGCAATGGCCGCTCGCGATGATTCCACCAGCCGGTTGGTCCCCTCGGAAACCGTGATCGGCCGCTCAGTGTTCGGCCGTGCCGTCAGGCACGGCACCCCGAGGACCGTCGTCTCCTCCTGCAGCCCGCCCGAGTCGGTGAGCACCAGCGCCGCATCTTGGGCCAAGCCAATCGTTTCGAGATAGCCCAACGGGCCGAGAAGCCGGAGGCCGGGATGCGCCGACGACCACCCCAGCGCGTCGATCCGCAGCCGCGTCCGGGGATGAACCGCAAAGAGAACCGGCATCCGGCTGCCCAGGTCGTCGAGCGCTTCGAGCAACTCGCGAAGGACGGCCGGATCGTCGACGTTGCCCGGGCGATGGAGCGTCACGACCGCATAGTCCCGCCGCGTCACCCCCATCCGCCCCGCCATCTGGAGCGCGCGAGCTGCGCCGCAAAAGCGAAGCAGGGTGTCCACCATGACATTGCCGACCCGGACGATGCGATGGGCCGGGATGCCTTCGGCCATGAGGTTGTCGTCGCCGTCGGCACTTGGGGTGAGGCACAGGTCGGAAAGTTGATCCGTGACGACCCGGTTGACTTCCTCCGGCATCGTCCGGTCGCCGCTCCGCAGGCCGGCCTCGACGTGGCAGATCCTGACCCCTTTCTTGGCGGACACCAGCGCCGCGGCGACCGTCGAATTCACGTCCCCGTAGACCACCACCCATTCCGGGCCGAATCGATCGAGGACCGGCTCGAAGGCCATCATGATCCGGGCGGTCTGTTCCGCGTGACTGCCCCCCCCGACACCCAGATTGACCTCCGGTGCCGAGAGGCCCAGATCGTCGAAGAAGCGATCACTCATGGTGGCATCGTAGTGCTGGCCCGTATGGACCATGACCTGCGCAATCCCACGCTCCGACGCCGCCCGGTGGACCGGTGCGACCTTCATGAAATTGGGTCGGGCCCCCACCACGTGCAGCAGCGTCGTCCGGCTCAACCGTTCCTGCCTCCGATGAGGTCGCCTTGATCCACAACGGGGAGACGCAGCGTGAACGAGAATCGGGTCCCGGCCCCCTGCCCGGTGGTAACGCCAAGTTCTCCGCCCATGGCCTGCACCAGCTTGCGACAGATCGACAGCCCGAGTCCCGATCCCGAAAAGGCATAGTCGCGCTTCTGACGGCGCCGAAAGGGCTCGAACAGCGAGATGATCGCGTCTTCAGGAATACCCCGGCCGGTGTCCTGGACCGCGAACTCGACCAACGTTGCATCGACCGCGGCCGCGGAAACGGCGACTCGGCCGGTGTCGGTGAACTTCAAGGCGTTCGTCGTCAGGTTCAGCAGCACACGACTCACGGCCGAGGGATAGCCAAGGCGCAGGGACATCGGGAGGGCCGTGATTTCGAGCGCCAACCCCTTTTCCTCGGCAATCGGCAGCACGATGTCACGCACGGATTCGATCGTGTCGGCGATCGAGAACGGAACCGGCTCTGATTCCAGCAGGCGATCCCCGCCGCGGGCCAGTTCGATGACGTCGCTGGCCACACTGCTCAGCCCGAACGCGGCACTGTAGATCAGGCCAAGCTGCCGCTCCTGCAACGGCGAAACCACACCGCTCCGACCCCGAAGCAGGGTCTCCGCCAGGAACAGGATCGAGGTCAGGGGTGATCGCAAGTCATGCGCGATCTCGACCACGAGGTCGAGACCGTTAGGCCCCGAGAGCCGCTCGGTAAACTGCTTGTCCCATCCCGGCTCGAGCGATTCTGCCACCTGTTCGAACGCCTGGAGGCACTGGAGCACGGCTGGCAGGTCCACCTCCGCCTTCCGGGCAACGGCCATGACAAATTCCGACCGAAGACGGGCAATCGTTCGGCGGGCAAGCTGCGGATGCGAGACTGACGGGACGGGCCCATCGTGGGCGTCGAAGGCCGTTGCCACCGCCCTGGCCAGGTCGCCGGCGACGCCGCTGACCTCCTCGGCGGAGAATGCGTCGGCGCGCAGCGTCGCCCATTGCCCCTCAACCGAGGACAAGGCGTACTGCAGCAGTGGTCCCAATCCGCTGGACGCGAATGCCCCCTGGGTCACCCTGCCTCCACCCCACGGCCTTCCCGAAGCAGGTTGTGTTTGTCCATGAGACGGTAGAGCGTCGTTCGGTCAACGCTGGCGAGTCGAGCGGCTTTCGACATGTTCCCGCCGGCCCGGGCGACCAGACGAGCCAGATAGTCGCGTTCGAAGTGGGCGATCACTCGTTCTTTCGCCGGATGATAGGGCTCGTCGGTGATCGGGAGCATCATCGACTGTTCGGGAGACTGGCCTGCCGCATCCTCGTACAACGGGATGTCGGAGGGTCCGAGCAATTGGCCGGGCTCTGCCAGCACAGCCACATGCTCGATCACGTTCTGCAGTTCCCGGACGTTGCCCCGCCACGGCCGCGACCTCAGGAAGGCCACGCAATCATCGCTCAGGCGGGGCGGGTGCTCGGTCGCGAGGCGGTGCCGGGTCCAGAAGTGAGACAAGAAGTGGTGCGCGAGCATCGGGATGTCCTCCTGACGCCGGCGCAGGGGCGGAAGGGCGATCGGAACCACCCGAAGTCGGTAGTACAGGTCCCCTCGAAGCACCCCACTCTCCACCGCCTGTTGCGGATCGCGGTTGGTGGCCGATACAAATCGGACATCGACGACCGCATCCTGGGTCTCCGATCCGACTCGGCGGACGACACCGTCCTGCACCACCCGAAGCAGCTTTGCCTGGAGCGAAAGCGGCATTTCAGTCAGCTCATCGAGAAACAGCGTGCCGCCGTCAGCCATTTCGAGGAGACCGGGCTTGTCCCGATCGGCGCCGGTGAAGGCGCCCTTGCGGTGCCCGAACATTTCGGACTCGAGCAGGGGCTCCGGAAGCGCCGCGCAGTTGATCGCGATCAGGGCGCGCTTGGCGCGGCGGCTGTTTTGATGAATGAACTGGGCGATGACCTCCTTGCCCGTGCCGCTCTCCCCGCTGATGAACACCGATGCGTCGGTCGGGGCCACCTTCTTGGCAAGATCCACCGCCCGGCGGAAAGGAAGGGACACGCCGATCAAGGTCGAATTGTCGTGGCCGCTGGTCCGCAGGAGCTGCTCCCGCAGCTCCGCCGCCTCGCGAGAAGCTTGGACAGCGTGCGAAGCGCGGCCGACCAGCACCTGCAGGTGAGTCGCAGAAAACGGCTTCGGGAGGTAGTCCCAGGCACCGGCCCGGAGCGCCTCGATGCTGGTCGTGACACTGGGGTTACCGGTCATCACGACGACGATCATGTCCGGGTGCTTTTCCAGCGCCGCCTTGAGGATCTCGAGACCGGAAACCTGTGACATGTAGAGATCGACCAGCAAGATGTCGAACTGGCGGCTCTTCAGCAAATCGAGCGCTTCTTCGCCCCGCCCAGCCAGCGTGACGGAGAACCCATCCACGCCGAGAACACTCGCGCAACTCTCCCGCAGGGTCCGTTCGTCGTCGACCAACAGGATTCGGATCGACGCCTTGACGTCGGCCGGAATGGCAAACGGATCGCGGGA
>JAYUZK010000142.1:0-4820 GCA_043751835.1 Gemmatimonadota bacterium
ACGGATTGGTACGTCCGCCAGTTACGCGACAATCCGGAGCGGCCGTTCGACCCTGCGACCGCAGCGCCGTTCTGGAGATCGTACCCGGCCGTCAAGCCGACCTGGCCGCTCCTCAACATGACCGACAAGGACATCGCGGCCGCAGTTCCCCAGATGCTGCCGCAGGCGATCACGCTGATGTTCGGGCCCTATCAGACCCGGCTCGATTCCAACTCGGTGGTCTACACCGAGGACTTCGTGTCGATCCGGCTCCTCCAGCAGAATTTCGGCCGGCGGCCGATCGCCTGGGGGATTACCTCCGGGGGCAAGTACTATGGCCTCGATCCCCTCCTGGTCCAACGGGGCATCGGAATCCACCTCGAGAACCAACTCCCGGACACGGCGGACGCGAATCTCGATTTCCGTCGGCTGTTCGGGGCGGCGCTCGACGTGGCCGCGACTCGGGCCCTGGCGTTCGAGAACTACCGCTATGCCAATCTGCGCAAGACCGGTTCACACGGGCTCGAAAACACCGCGGGGGGCATCGCCCAGACCCTCTCGATGCCGTTCACGCAACTGGCATTCGCAGCTGAAAGCCGGCAGGATCTGGCCCAGGTGATCAGGTCCCTCGAGCAGGCGGTGAAGCTGTCGGACAATCCCGGCGTCGCCGAGGCCCTTGCCGAGGCGAAGCAACGGGCTGCCGCTCCGATGCCCAAACCGGGGATAATCCTTCCAAAACCACGGTAACTCCTTTTATCTTTGGGGGTTATGAGCTACGACGGCCTTGCGGCCCGCCTCGCGGGGGTGCGTATTCGAATTGCCGCGGCCCAACGGCGGGGTGGCTGGACTCATCCGGTCTCGGTGATTGGTGTCACCAAGGGCCACGACGCAACGGCGATCGCGGCGGCCTATCACGCGGGGCTCGTTGACGTCGGGGAAAATCGGGTCCAGGAAGCGCTCGCGAAGCAGGAGGAAGCCGGGCCGTTGCCGCTCCGGTGGCACCTGATTGGGTCCCTGCAGCGGAAGAAAGTCAAACAGATCGCCGGGCGGTTCGAGTGGATTCACTCGGTCGATCGGCTCGAGCTCGTGAGTGAGTTGGCCCGGTGGACCGAGGGCGGACGCCCGCAGCGGGTGTTGGTGGAAGTGAATTGCAGCGGCGAGGCGGAGAAGGCAGGGGCCGATCCTTCGGTCGCGCGGGACATCGTGGAAGCGGTCCTCGAATCGCCGGCCATGGTCTTCGACGGATTGATGACCATGGCCGCGCTGACCGAGGATCGGACGGAGCAGCGGCGGGCGTTCGGCAGGCTCCGCGGTCTCAAGGAAGAGATTGAGCGGGCTGGCCATCCGGTGCACCACTTGTCGATGGGAATGTCGGGAGATTTCGAGGCCGCGGTGGAGGAGGGTGCCACCATGGTCCGGCTCGGGACCATCTTGTTCGGGGAGCGTGAGCCATGACGGAAGAAGGCTTTCACCTCAGTGCCCATGATGTGCGGCATCAGGAGTTCCATCGAGTCCTGCGCGGGTACGATCGGGTCCAGATCGACGATTTCAAGGAACGGATCGCGCAGGAACTCGATCGTCTCTATCGCGAACGTGGGCAGATGAGCGATCGGATTCAGAGCATGACGGAACAACTCAAGGTGTTTCGTGATCGTGAACGCGCCATGAACGAGGCGCTAGTAGCGGCCCAACAGCTTCGTGTCGACGTCCAGACCCAGGCCGACAAGGAAGCCGAACTGATCCGTGATCGGGCCCGGGCCGAAGCGGGGCAGACGATCGCCACGGCTCAGGCTGACGCCCAGCGCACTGTCGACCAGGCCCAGAGCGAGGAGCAGCGGCTCCAATATGCCAGCGACACGGTGCGCCGGCAGTTCCTGGCGTACGTCACCACGTACCGACGGCTCCTGGAGCGGGAGCTCGCCGAGCTCGAGGCCGTCTCCGCCACTGACCCCCGGGCGCCCAGTGCTCTCGAAGCCGACCCCGCGTTTCGCCGGCAGGGCTGACCGGATCCGATGACCGGTTCGCTTTCTCTGTGGCCCGAGGGCGGCCCTGACCGCCTTGAATCCGGGCTATTGGAAACCTGGAAGGCGGAGGGTCTCTTCGCGCGGGTTGAGGCCCACAGGCAGGGGGGCCGTCCGTGGGTGTTTTTCGAAGGGCCGCCGACCGCCAATGGCAGGCCCGGGATTCACCACGTCTTTTCCCGAAGCATCAAGGACCTCTTCTGCCGATTCCGCTCGATGCAGGGCCGCTCGGTAACCCGGATTGCCGGCTGGGACACCCATGGCCTGCCGGTCGAGATCGAGGTCGAGAAGGCGCTCAATCTGCGTGGCAAGAAGGACATCGAGGCGTACGGGGTCGAGGCGTTCAACCGGTTGTGCCGGGAGAGCGTCTTCAGGTACCAGGGCGACTGGGTCGCTCTCTCCGACCGGATCGGCTACTGGCTCGACTACGATCGTCCGTACGTCACCTGCACCAAGGATTACATCGAGACGGTCTGGTGGCTGCTCAAGCGGCTCTTCGAGAAGGGGCTGTTGATCCGGGGCCATCGCGTCCTGCCGTACTGCCCCCGGTGCGGCACGGTGCTCTCGAGTCATGAGCTGTCGTTAGGCTACGAAGAGGTTCGCGACAAGTCGGTATACCTGACGTTTCCCCTCGAGGATGGCACCGGGCGGGAGCTGGTGGTGTGGACGACCACGCCTTGGACGCTGCCTTCCAATGTCGCTGCGGCGGTCCATCCCGACCTCGAATACGGAACCTACCGGACCGCCGACGGGCGCCGATTGGTGCTCGCCACGAGCCGGGCGGCGACGGTTCTGGGCTCGAAGGACGAGGTGCCGGCGCCGGAGTCGGTCGAGCCCGGCGCCGCGCTGGTCGGCAAGCGGTACCGGCGGCCCCTCGACGTTGTGCCGCTTCCGGCGGACAAGAAGCACAGCATCGTCGTGGCCGGCGATTTCGTCACCGCAGATGATGGATCGGGAATCGTGCACTTGGCGCCGGCCTTCGGCGCCGACGACTACAAATCCGGCGAACAAAACGGCCTTGCGCTGCTTCGGCCGGTCGCGGCCGACGGCACATTCACCGGGACGACCTGGCCCGAGCTCGAGGGACGCCTCGTCACGGCTGAGGAAACCAACGAGCTGATCGTCCGCCGGCTCAAGGCCGATGGACGCCACCTGAAGACCGAGCAGTACGTTCACAGCTATCCCCACTGCTGGCGCTGCAAGAGCAAGCTGATCTACTACGCCCGGGATTCGTGGTTCGTCCGTACCTCGGCCATCAAGGATCGTCTGCTCGAGCTCAATCGGGGCATCAACTGGCATCCGCCGGAGGTCGGGGCGGGGCGGTTTGGCGAGTGGCTTGCCAACAACGTGGACTGGGCGCTGTCACGGGACCGGTATTGGGGCACGCCGCTGCCCGTCTGGGTGTCCGATCAGGATCCATCGGTGGTCGAGGTGATTGGAAGCATCGCCGAGCTCGAGGCGCGGACCGGCCGGACGTTCCCGCCCGATTTCGATCCGCACAAGCCGTTCATCGACGCGGTCACCTGGCCCGCGCCCGGTGGCGGCACGATGCGCCGGGCGTCGGAGGTGATCGACACCTGGTTCGACTCGGGCTCGATGCCCTATGCCCAGTGGCACTATCCGTTCGAGGGCGAGGAGGCGTTCGCCAGTCATTTTCCCGCGGACTTCATCTGCGAGGGTGTCGATCAGACTCGCGGCTGGTTCTACTCGTTGCTGGCGATCGGTGCCACGGTGTTCGATCGGGCCCCGTTTCGCAATGTGGTGGTGAACGAGTTGGTCCTGGACGCGGCCGGACAGAAGATGTCGAAGAGCCGCGGCAACACGGTCGATCCCTGGGAGATGGTCCGTGAATTTGGCGCCGACCAGGTCCGGCTCTATCTCCTTGCGTCGAGCCAGGTTTGGTTGCCCAAGCCGTTCGACCGGGCCGCGATCCCGGACGCGGCCGGCGGATTCCTCAACACCCTGCGGAACAGCTACAACTTCCTGGCACTCTACCAGGGTGATGGGCCGGCGGAGGCGGGTCAGCTCACTCTCCTCGATCGGTGGATCCTCTCGCGGCTGGAGTCCACCGTCCGGGCCGTCACGGCCTCGTGGGAGGGGTACGACGCGACCACGGGTGTTCGCGCCATCATGGATTTCGTCGCCGAGCTGTCGAACTGGTACGTCCGGCAGAGCCGGGCCCGGTTCTGGGCGCCTGACCAGACCGCCGACCCCGCCGCCGTGGGGACGTTGGCCCGATCGCTCGTCACGGTAGCCCGGCTCCTGGCCCCGGCTGCGCCGTTTGCCAGTGACTGGCTCCACCGCGCACTGACCGGGACTTCGGTGCACCTCGCGGACTTCCCGCCGGCGGATCCCTCGGCCTATGATGCCGGGCTGGAACAGGCCATGGACGGGATTCGGAGGCTGGCCTCATTGGGCCGGAGTGCCCGGGAAGCGGGGAACCGCCGGGTTCGCCAGCCGCTGGCATCGATGCGAGTCGCGGTGCCGAAAGGGGTCGATAACGCCCGCTTTCACGACCTGCTTGGGCTGCTCGCTCAGGAAGTGAACGTTCGTGGAATCGAAGTGGTGGCCTCCGATGCGGACCTGGTTCGGCTTCGGGCCAAGCCCAACTTCCGCTCTTTGGGCAAGCGGTTCGCCAAGCAGACGCCGGAAGTGGCCAAGGCCGTGGCCGATCTCGGCGCCGCCGACGTCCAGGCGCTCGAGGACGGGAAGACGGTGTCGATGCCGTTCGGTGACGGGGTTGTCGAGATTCTGCCTGACGACGTCGTCGTCGAACGGCAGGTGACCAGCGACTGGCTGGTCCAGAGCGCCGGCACGTTC
>JAYUZK010000143.1:0-4869 GCA_043751835.1 Gemmatimonadota bacterium
GGGCGGCCGCCTCGACACTCACGGCGCTCGGAAAGAACCAGCAGGAGCAACCCTCCCGCGGCGCGAAGCCGTCGAGGAACTGCTCGGCGAAGGCCCGGACTTCGGCCGGGGTGAGATGCATCTTCCAGTTGGCGGCGAAGATCAGCGGGCGGCTCATCCGACGTCGTCCAGCGCGGCGACGCCGGGAAGTTCCTTCCCTTCCAGGAATTCAAGCGCCGCTCCGCCGCCCGTGGAAACGTGGGTCACCTTGTCGGCGAGCCCGGCCTGGGTAATCGCCGCGGCCGAGTCCCCACCCCCAACTATCGTGATCGCGCCACGGGCCGTGGCATCCGCCATCGCCGCGGCGATCGCGCGGGTGCCCTGATCGAACGGTTTCGTCTCGAATACGCCCATCGGGCCATTCCAGAGTACCGTCCCCGCCGCCGCAATCCGGCGAGCAAAATCAGCGACCGAGGTCGGATCGATATCGAAAACCGAAAAGCCTGGGGGCACCGAGTCACGCCGGACCGTGAGCGAGGTGATCCCCTCGCGCAACTCGGGCGCGATGACCACACCTTTCGGGAGGACCAGTTTGGCGCCGGCGCGGTCGAGCAGCGAGCGGGCCAGATCCACCTTCTCCGGTTCGATCAACGAATTGCCGGTCTCGAGACCCATCGCTTTGAAGAAGGTGTTCGCCATGGCCCCACCGATGAGGATCTCGTCGACCTTCGGCAACAGCGCCTCGATCAGATCGATCTTCCCTGAAATCTTGGCCCCGCCGAGCACCGCGACGAACGGCCGCTTCGGGTTAACCAGCGCCTCGCCGAGGTACTTCAGTTCTCGTTCCATCAGGAAGCCGGATACGGCAGGCTTGAGCAACTGGGCCACGCCGACGGTGGAGGCATGGGCCCGGTGGGCGGACCCGAACGCGTCATTGACGTAGAAATCGCCGAGGGCCGCGAACCGCTTCGCCAGCGCCGGATCGTTGGCCTCCTCGCCGGGATAGAAGCGGGTGTTCTCCGTCAGGGCCGTCGCACCCCGGGAGAGACGTTTTGTCGTGGTCACCGCAGAATCGGCGAGCGGATTCTCGATGAACGTAACCGGCACACCCAGGGCAACTTCGAGCGCCCGGACACATGGTTTGATCGAGTACTTCGGATCCGGGCCGCCCTTCGGCCGGCCAAAGTGCGAGAACAACACCACCCGGGCCCCCTTGGCCCGGAGATAATTGATCGTCGGAAGCGCGGCGCGGATCCGGGTGTCGTCGGTGACCAGGCCGTCCTTGACCGGGCAGTTGAAATCAACCCGCACCAACGCGCGCTGGCCGTCGAGCCGGGCCGGGTCGAGCGATGCGAGGGTCCGCTTCATGCGTCGTGGGCTCCGATGTACCGCATCAGATCGACACACCGGGCCGAGTACCCCATCTCGTTGTCGTACCAGGATGAGACGTGAATCATCGCGCCGTCGATTACCTGGGTGGACAGCAGGTCGACGGTGCTCGAGGCCATGTTGCCGACGTAGTCAATCGAAACCAGGGGCTCGTCGCTCACCGCGAGGACACCCTTGAGCGGGCCCTCGGCCGCCGCCGCCCTGAAGACCGCGTTGATCGCATCCACCGATGCCGCCTTCTCGACGATGCAGGTGAGATCAACCAGCGACACGTCGGCGGTGGGAACCCGGAGGGCGACGCCGTCGATCTTGCCTTTGACCTCGGGGATCACCAGCGCGGTGGCTTTGGCGGCGCCGGTCGTCGTCGGGATGATCGACATCGCCGCTGCCCGGGCTCGCCGGAGATCCTTGTGGGGCAGATCGAGAATCGACTGATCGTTGGTGTACGAGTGGATCGTGGTCATGTAGCCGCGGACGAACCCGAAATTATCGCGCACGACTTTGACCACCGGCACCAGACAGTTGGTGGTACAGCTCGCATTGGAAATGACAAAATGTTTCGCCGGATCGAACGCGGTGTGATTGACCCCGTACACGATGGTAATGTCTTCGTTCTTCGCGGGCGCCGAAATGATGACCCGGCGGGCCCCCGCCGCGAGATGCTTGGCGGCGCCATCCCGTTCGGTGAAGCGGCCAGTCGACTCGAGCACCACGTCGATGCCCAGGTCCTTCCACGGCAGCTTCGTCGGGTCCTTCTCGGAGAGCACCTTGAGCGTCTTGCCGTTGACGTGGATCCCATCGGCCGCGGGCTCGACCGTGCCGGGGAACTTCCCGTGCACCGAATCGTATTTGAGCAGATGAGCCAGCGTCTTGGTGTCGGTCAGGTCGTTGACCGCCACGATCTCGAGGTCGGTCTGCCGGGTCATCGTGGCGGCTCGAAGCACATTGCGTCCGATCCGCCCGAAACCGTTGATCGCTACCCGAATCGCCATTGTCGTTCTCCGGAGCCAGAATTGTCGTGGAAGGTCACACCATTCGATTGATTGCCGCGAGCGGCGGCTCGGCTCGGGCGAACGTCACCGCGCTCACCCGGCCCGCTCCGCCATGGAGCAGTGCCGCGGCGGCCGACACCAGCGTGGCGCCGGTCGTGAACACATCGTCGACCAGAACTGCATGGGCGGGCGGACTCATCGCCCGGAACGCCGAGCGCAGATTGGCCGCCCGCTCTTCGGGCGTGAGCCGGGTCTGGGTCGGGGTTTCCCGGCTCCGCACCAGGCAGCGATCATCCACCGACAAACCGGCGCGGCGCGCCACCGCCATCGCCAGTTTCGCGCTCTGATTATAACCGCGTGTTCGCTCCCGAGCCCGTCCGAGCGGAACCGGAATCAGGACCGCGCCGGGTTCCAGCGACGCCAGACCGACCATCGGGCGAGCCATCACGTCAGCGAGGCGCCACCAGCCATCGTATTTGAGGAGATGAACGGCGCGTCGGGCCCGTGATTCGAGCCACACGGCGCTCCGGACATGGCCGAACCCCTCGGGCCACTCCGGGCACAGCCGGCACACCGTGTCGCGGTCGAGCGGTTGGCCACATCGATCGCAAAGCGGATCAGGGATCCGGTGCCACCGACTTCGGCAGACCGGGCAAACCAGCTCGTCGGCTGGATCCCGCTCGTGACAGAGGAGGCAGTCGCCCGGCAGGAGCCAGCGCTCGGCCGCCCCAGCGACGTCACGCCAGCGCGCGGCGGAGCGCAGCATCCATGACCTCGGCCGGCGCCCGGACCCCCGGGAACCATCGTTCGAATGCGTCGACGCCCTGCCCGAGCAGCACCACCCGTCCATCGACCGCCAAATGCCCCGTCCCGCGCGCCGCGGCGACCCAGGGTGTCTCACCCCGCCGGTACACCAGGTCGAGCACGGCCGCGCCATGGGGCAACGCCTCGGCGGCGAGCGGCAGCGGGTCGCCCTGCTTGAGCCCGAGGGGGGTGCAGTTGATCACCACCCCGACCGGGCCCGAATCATCGACCACGGCGCCGAATGATCGGCACTCGCCCTCGAACGCGCGGCGCCGGCCTGCCGAGCGGGACCGCACGGTCACGAACGCCCCGGCGCCCCTGGCCGCCTGCGCCGCCGCGACCGCGCTGCCGCCAGTGCCGAGGATGAGCCACCCCCCCGCCGGGCGGCCAAGCCGTTCCCATCCGGATCGGATGCCGGCGATGTCGGTCGACGCTCCCATCACGGTGCCCTGGTCGCCCCAAAACGTATTGCAGGCGACCCACGGTCCCGAATCAGCGGCCCGGGCCAGCGTTGCGCCGACGCGCTTGTGCGGCACCGTTAGGTTACCGCCACCGCCACCGAGGCTGAGCGATGCCATCAGCGACGGGAGCTGCTCCTCGACGCAACGCAGCGCAACGTAGACCGCATCGAGGCCGAGCGCCTGGAAGGCGGCGTTGTGGATGACGGGCGAGAGCGAGTGGGCGACCGGGTCGCCTAGCAACGCGAAGACCCGGGTGCCACCGGAGATCATGACCCGGCGTGGTCGACGATTCGGGTGGCGGCCGCGGGCATCAGGTCGACGAGCATCAGGATGGTGGTGCGGTAGTCGTCCAGATCGCCGCCGTACGGGTCGGCGACATCCGCTCGATGCCCGGTGAGACCGGCGTACTCGCCCAGGAGATGGGCCCGGCCGCCGCCGCCAAGTTCCCGGACCCGCGCGAGATGGGGGCGGGACATCGTCAGAACGAGGTCGGCCTCATCTACCAGCGCCCGGCTGAGCATCCGAGCCCGGTGGGACGAGAGATCGAGTCCACGCTCGAGGGCCACCAGATACGAGCCCTCTGAGGCTCCCGCGCCTTCCCATGCGCCGGTCCCGGCCGAGGCCACCATCACATCGGGCCGGCCGGCGGCAGCGAGCGCTTCGGTCAACAAGGCCGCCGCCAACGGACTCCGACAGGTGTTGCCGGTGCAAACAATCAGGACTCGCATCAAGGGGCCAGCCTTCCCACCGCGAGGCGAAGCTCGCTTCGTGGAATCGCCCCTTCCCGAATCAGCGATGGGACCGGACCGGTGCAGTCGATCAGGGTCGAGGGCGGGACATTCCCGAGGACGCCGCCATCGAGCACCAGAAGCCGTCCCTCGGACACGGCCGCTGGAAAAAGGGCGGCCACCTGATCGGCCCCAGGCGCCGGCGGGCCGCCGGGACGGTTGGCCGACGTCGAGGTCACCCCACGGCCGAGCGCCGCAATCAACCGGGCCATCCCTGGATGCGAGGTATGTCGCACCGCGATCCCGCCCTCGGGGCCGCGGAGACGCGAGGGCATCCGGCCCTCGCCGCCGGGCAGGACCAACGTGAGGGGACCGGGCCAGAAGGCGTCGGCCAACGCCTTGGCGGAGGCATTGAAGACGAGGCCGCCGGCCTCGGCCATCGCCCGGCTCGCGATCAGGAGCAGGAACGGTTTCCGCGGCGGCCGGCCCTTGAGCGCCGCCAGCGCGTCGAGGCCG
>JAYUZK010000144.1:0-7157 GCA_043751835.1 Gemmatimonadota bacterium
CCGGAATCGGGCGACGGCATCCAGACCCTCAAGTCCGGGGTGATGGAGATCGCCGACCTGTTCGTGGTGAACAAGGCCGATCGGTCCGGGGCCGAGAAATTGCAGCACGAAATCGAAGTCGCCCTCGGCCTCCGGAAGGGCAACGCCTTCCGGCGCATCAAGGCCCACCACGGGGTGTCGCTCAGGAAGATGGGTGCCCCGACGCCTCCCGGGCCCGAGGGACCGCCCAGCTGGGAACCGCCGGTGCTGCTGGCCTCGGCCTCGCAGGGCGAAGGGACGGCCGCGATCGTCGATGCGCTGGCCCGGCACACCACCGCGATGGTCGCCAGCGGTGAACTGGCCGAGCGGCGGACGCGGCGCCTGGTCCAGCGGACCCGGGAAGTGGTCAATCGGGCCGTGGACCGGTGGCTCTGGCGGGAAACGGCAGCCGAGTCGATGATCGACGAGCGGGCCGAAGACATGATGGCGGGGCGGGTGAGCCCGTATGAGGTGGCCGCGGAGGTCGTGGCCGGCTTGAAGGAGGGAGTCAAAGCATGACGGACGAACTCGCGGCGCTCAAGCGGGAAGTGGAACAGTGGCGGGCCGTGTTCGGCCGCCTCCCACTCCGCGCCGACGGCAACTTTACCTCGATTTCGGGTCGCTCGGTGGAGCCGGTTTATACGCCGGTCGACCTGGCCGACACCATCGGTGGCGACGGCCTTCTTCCGGGCGGCTTCCCGTACACCAGAGGTGTTCACCCCACGATGTACCGTGGCCGCCTCTGGACGATGCGACAGTTCGCCGGGTTCGGGACCGCGCTCGATACCAACCGCCGCTACAAGTTCCTGCTGGAACGGGGGCAGACCGGGCTCTCCGTCGCCTTCGATTTCCCAACCCTGATGGGCTACGACTCGGACCATCCCCGGTCCGAGGGAGAGGTCGGCAAGTGCGGCGTGGCGATTTCGAGCCTCGCCGACATGGAAACGCTTTTCGACGGGATCCCGCTCGATCAGGTCTCCACGTCGATGACGATCAACGGCCCCGCGGCGATGCTCTGGTGCTTCTACATCGCGGCGGCCGAACGGCAGGGTGTGGACATCGCCAGGCTCCAGGGCACCGTTCAAAACGACATGTTGAAGGAGTACCAGGCCCAGCACGCCTGGGTCTATCCGGTCGAGCAAGCGCTGAAGATCATCGTGGATATGTTCGAATGGGGGGCCGGCCACACCCCGAAATGGAATACGATCTCGATCTCCGGCTATCACATTCGGGAAGCGGGCGCCACCGCCGCGCAGGAGCTGGCCTTCACGCTCGCCAACGGGTTCTCCTACGTCGAGCACGGGATCGCCCGCGGGCTGCCGGTGGATTCGTTCGCGCCTCGGTTGTCGTTCTTCTGGGACGTGCATAACGATTTCTTCGAGGAGATCGCCAAGCTGCGAGCCGCCCGGCGGATCTGGGCCCGCCATCTCCGCGGTAAGTACGGCGCCCGGGACGACCGGAGTTTGAAGATGCGGTTCCACTGCCAGACGGCGGGTGTGAGCCTGACGGCCCAGCAACCTCTGAACAACGTGGCGCGGGTCGCCTATCAGGCAATGGCGGCCGTGCTCGGCGGGACCCAGTCGCTTCACACCAACGCGCTTGACGAAACCCTGGCGCTACCGACCGAGGACTCGGTCAGGGTGGCGCTCCGGACCCAGCAGATCCTCGCCTACGAGACGGGCGTCGCGAACGTCGCCGATCCGCTTGGCGGGTCGTACTACGTCGAGGCGCTCACCGATCAGATGGAGCGTGAGGCGGAAGGACTTTTCGCCGAGATCGACGCCCAAGGCGGGGTGGTGAAGGCGATCGAGAAGGGTTGGTTTCAGCGACAGATCGCGGCATCCGCCTCGCGGTTCCAGGACGAGGCCGACTCCGGCAGCCGCCCGGTGGTCGGCGTCAATGCCTTCGTCGAGGAGGAGCCGGATCGCCCGCTCGAGATTCTCAAGGTCGGCGAGGAAGCGGATCGCACCCAGCGGGAGCGCCTTGCGGGCCTTCGGACCCGCCGGGACAACGCGCGGGTCGAGCAGTGCCTCGCGGAACTCACCCGCGCGGGCGAAGAGGATCGGAACGTGATTCCGGCGATGCTCGATTGCGCCCGGGCGTATGCCACCTTGTACGAGATTCGGTTCGCGCTGGAAAAGGTCTACGGCGCCTACCGCGAACCGGTGTTCTTCTAGGCGAGATATTCATGGCGAACACGAGACCGTTGCCGCGCCCGATTCGAGTGCTGGTGGCCAAGCCGGGCCTCGACGGCCACGACCGTGGTGCCAAGGTGGTCGCCGCGGCGCTCCGTGACGCGGGCATGGAAGTCATCTACACCGGCCTTCACCAGACGCCGGAAATGATTGCGACCGCCGCGATTCAGGAAGACGTGGACGTGGTGGGGCTGTCCATCCTGAGCGGCGCCCACATGACCCTGTTCCCGAGGGTCAGGAACCTGCTCGACGAGGCCGGCCGGAAGGATATTCTGGTGACGGGTGGGGGCATCATTCCCGCCGAGGACTGCGACGCCCTGACGACCAAGGGGGTCGGCAAGCTGTTCGGTCCGGGGACCCCGCTCTCCGACCTGGTGGACTACATCAACACCTGGGCGGCGGACCACATCGAATAGTCTCAGGATCGCGGCGCCGGGCCCCGAACCGTTGGAAGCTCCGGCCGGGTCCCATACCGGCCTCGCGCACCAGGGCCCTGAGCTGGCCGGCGGGTTTGAGCCGGAGACTGTCCACCAGGGTGTGCCAGTCGCCCGGCCAGACCGGCGGTGACTGTTTGGGTCCGACCTTCATCGAGACCACCGGGATGACGACACCGTCCGCCGCTGCCGACCGACCCCGTTTCGTGACCGTGCTGGTCCGCGTGCTCGCCGTCCAGTTGGGAGCCGGGCTGCTGCTGTGGCTTCTCCAGACCCGCTACACCCGCTAACCATGCATTGGCTCAACTGGTTCATTGTGATCGGCTACCTCGCCTACGTGGTGATCGACGGGGTCCGGCGGTCGAAGGACACGACCGGGATCGAGGGGTACTTCCTCGCCAACCGCTGCCTGCCTTGGTGGGCCGTGGGCCTGTCGGTGATGGCAACCCAGATGTCGGCGGTCACGCTGATCGGGACCACCGGTCAGGGGGCGACCGACGGGCTCCGCTTCATTCAGTTCTACTTCGGGCTGCCGATTGCGATGGTGATCCTCGGGGTCACGCTGGTTCCATTCCTCCATCAGGCCCGGGTCTTTACTGCCTATGAGTTTCTGGAGCGGCGTTTCGATTCCAAGACCCGCTCGCTCACGGCTTTCCTGTTCCTGGTGTCCCGCGGCCTCTCGTGCGGCACCATTCTGGCCGCGCCGGCGGTCGTGTTCTCGGCGGTGTTCGGATGGCATTTGGGCTGGTCGGTCGCGCTGATCGGAGTTCCGACGGTCATCTATACGATGATTGGCGGGGTCCAGGCCGTGACATGGGCCGACGTGAAGCAGATGTTCCTGATCGTCACCGCGCTGGTGCTCACGGTGATCGTCCTGGTCATGAAGATCCCGGTCCCCCCCGACGATGCGTTGCGGGTGGCCGGTGCGGTGGGCCGGCTTCGGGTCTTCGACTTCTCGTTCGACCTGACCAAGACGTACACCTTCTGGTCCGGCATCATTGGCGGCACGTTCCTGATGCTCTCGTACTTCGGCACCGATCAAAGCCAGGTCCAACGCTATCTCACCGCCAAGTCGGTTGATCAGGCCCGGAGCTCACTCTTGATGAGTGCGTACTGGAAGATTCCCCTCCAGGCGCTGATCCTGCTCATCGGGGTGCTGGTCTTCGTGTTCTATCTCTTCCGGGCCCAGCCGCTTTACTTCAATCCGGCCCATGAGAAGGCGGTTCGTGCCGCCGACCCGGTTGCGCTGGCCGGCATGGAAGCCCGGTTCGGTGCAGCCCAGGTCCGGCGCGAAACCGCGGCCCGGGCGCTCGCCGACGCACCGCGCGGAGGGGATGACGTTCCCCGCGCGGCGTTCCAGGCAGCGGAGGCGGACGCGGGAAAGATCCGGACCGAGGCCCTGAGCCTGGCGGAGCGGGTGACCGGCAAGCCATCCCGCGACGTGAACTACATCATCCCGCGGTTCGTGCTCGATCAACTCCCGATCGGTCTCGCCGGGCTCTTCATCGCCGCGGTGATGGCCGCCGCCATGTCGGCCATCGCGGCGGAACTCAACTCCCTCTCGACGGCAACGGTCATCGACTTCTACCGGCGCTGGATCAAACCCGAAGCGAGCGATGCCCACTACCTCACCGTGTCCAAGGCGGCGACCGGGTTCTGGGGTCTCTTTGCCTGCGGCGTGGCCACCTTTGCGGCGACCCTCGGCTCGCTGATCGAGGTCGTCAACCGGTTTGGATCGTTCTTCTACGGCTCCATCCTGGGAGTGTTCATCCTGGCGATGATCCCGCGGGCGGGAGCGTTGGGCGCGTTCATCGGCCTGCTGGCGGGGATGGGGGCCGTGGCGGCGGTGAGTTTCGGGGCACCGTCGGTGGCGTTCCTGTGGTACAACGTGGTCGGGGCGGTCGTGGTGGTGGTGATCGGCCTGCTCGTGAGTCTCGCGTCGCCCGCCCGGTCACCGGCCCCGGGCGGGCGCTGAGATCGGCTTCTCAGGGGTGCTCGCCGGCTTTGGTGACCGGCACTTCCCGCAAACCGTAGGGCGATTCCTGCTTGCGCGGCCGGGGCCAGATCTCGTCCAGCGTGTTGCCGTCGTAGAGCCGCCCGTTCTTCATCACCTGACTGATCGTGTTGGTGTTCCGCAGATTGTCGAGCGGATTCTTGTCCATCACGATCAGGTCGGCCAGCTTGCCGGGCTCGATCGAGCCGAGGTCGCCGTCGAGGCCTAACGCCTTGGCCCCGGCGAGGGTCGCCATCCGGAGCGCGTCGTGCGCCGGCATACCGCCGGACCCCACCAGCCAGAGTTCCCAGTGGTATCCGAGGCCCTGGAACTGCCCGTGGCTTCCGATGCCGATCGAGCCGCCCGCCTTCACTATGTCGGCCGCGGCCTTCGCGGTCCTCGGGAAGATGTACTCCTCGTCCATGAACCACCCGCCGGGCGAGATCGGGCTCCCGCCACCCCGGCGCCGTGTCTTGTCGGCCAGATGCTCGTAAGGCATGAAGCGGCGGATCTTGGGGTCGTCGTACGGCCGTTCCCGCGTGAAGTACCATTCCTCGCCCGAGGGGCCGCCGTACTGCACCACCAGCGTCGGCGTGTACTCGATGCCGGATTTGGCGTATGCGGTCACGACGTCGCCGTAGAGCGGCACGGTGGGCACGGCGTGTTCCTGGCCGGGATAGCCGTCGAACACCATGGTGAGGTCGTACTTGGTGTCGAGCCCGCCCTCGGTGGTCGGCATGATGCCGTTTTCGCGCGCGGCCATGATCACCCACTGGCGCACCTGGCGGGGGCCTTTCATGTACATCTTGATGGTCTTGGTGTCCCAGTACTTGCTATACCGCTTCATGATGGTGCGGGCGTGGTCGAGATCGCGGATCTGCTCGTGCCAGTATCCGATGCCGCTCGCGGTGCTGTAGACCCGCGGCCCGACAATCTGGCCGGCCTCGACCTCGTCGCCGTAGGAGACGACGTCGCTGGAACTGGTCTGGGGGTCGCGAGTCGTCGTCACGCCGTAGGCCAGGTTGGCGAGGTACATCCAGGGCTGCTGCTTGTGCACGCCCCATGTCGGCCACATGTGGGAGTGGGTGTCGACGAAGCCGGGCACGATCGTCTTGCCCGCCACATCCACCACGCGCGCACCGGCCGGGGCATCGGCGCGGGCGCCAACGCTCACGATCCGGTTGTCGCGCACCACGATGTCGGCATTCTCGACTACTTCCGTGCCGCGCATCGTGACGACCCGGCCGCCGCGGAGCACGACCGTCCCCCTGGGAAGGTCCCGGGCCACCCTGACCGCAATCATCGCCTCGGTGGGTTCATACTTCCGCTTGCCGACCGAATCAGCCCGCGCCTTCCCGGCGGCGGTGGTGTCGGTCTGCGCGGTCTTGAGCTCGGCTTCGAGACGACGGTCGAATGCCCGGCCCTCGTCCACGTCGTAACTGAAGACGGCGCTGCCGAGCCCCCACATCGCCTTCCTGCCGTCCGCGGTCCAGGCAGAGAACTCGCCGCCGAGATCGGTCAGCCGCTTGGCCGGCACCGAGGCCGCCTTCGGATCTTGAAGCGAGACAGTTGGGGTCTCGCCGCCCACCATCGGGACGGTGGCGAGGTAGATGTCGTAACCGTTCTGGATCAGCGCCTGATCACCGCGGGGCGCCATCGTCACCACATCCGGCGGGGCAGGCTTCTCTTCGTTCAGGCGGAGCGGTGCCAGGACCTTGAGGTGCTTGCGCTGATCGCTCCCGTCCCACCGGATCGATACCAGGCCGCTGTCGGCGCTGTAGAGGAAGATCCGGCTCGGGTCTGCGGTGAAGTGGGGATGCCCTCGGCCGCCCGTCGGGGCAATCATCGCCGCCGGCCCGCCGGCGACCGGGATCGAGATCAGGTTGATCGCCACCCCCGGTGCGGACGGGCCGTCTTCGATGCGCCTCGGCTCGGCGGGACCGCGGATCGCCACGACCCGGCTCCCGTCAGGGGAGAAGGCCGGCTCCTGGTAGGTGGCCCGCTCGGCCGTCAGGGTGATGGGCGGTCCGACGCCGTCGGCGCGAATCTTCGTGACCGTGCCGCCATCCCGCTGCCAGGTGACGTACGCGATCGTCTGGCCGTCCGGTGACCAGGCGGGCTCGGCTTCGACCATATCGGCTTTCGTGAGGCGGCGCGGCGTCCCGGCCGGCCAGTCCATGACGTACAACCGGTCCAGCGCCGTGAAAGCAAGCCGCTTGCCGTCGGGCGAAAGGGCGATGTCGCGGATCTGATGGGCCTTGAACTCGGCGCTGTCGGAGATCGGATACTTGAATGCCAGCTCGGGTCCGATGTCGAGCCTGGTCTGGACGTGGAACGGGACCTGAATCGCGGTACTTCCGTCGAGCGGTACCCGCCAGATCTTGCCGCCGTAGGTGGTCACGACCTCCCTGGAGTCCGGCGTGAATGACATCCCCGGATACGCGTCCCGGCTCCCGATCGCTTCCTGGTCGTCCCGCTGGACGGGGTAAGCGAGCCACTTCTCGTCGCCCGTGGCCA
>JAYUZK010000145.1:0-5347 GCA_043751835.1 Gemmatimonadota bacterium
CACAGAACGATTCGGCGAGCAGGCCAATGTCATCGCCCCGGTCGCGGAGCGGAGGAAGCACCAGCTGGACCACATTGAGACGGTAGTAGAGATCCTCCCGGAAGGTGCCGTCGGCGACGGCACCGGCCAGGTCGACATGGGTGGCGCCGATGACCCGGACGTCCACCCGTTTGGTCGTCTGTCCGCCGACCCGGCGGATCTCGCGCGACTCGAGCGCCCGGAGTAGCTTGGGCTGGAGCTCGAGCGGGAGATGACCGATCTCATCGAGGAACACCGTGCCCCCGTCGGCCATCTCGAACAGGCCGGGCTTGGCCGCGACGGCACCGGTAAACGCGCCCCGCTCGTGTCCGAAGAGCTCGCTTTCGATCAGGTTGGCCGGAATCGCGGCGCAGTTGATCTCGACGAACGGCGCCTTGGCGCGGGGCGAGTGATAGTGAATGGCCCGGGCCAGGAGCTCCTTGCCCGTCCCGGTCTCGCCCCCGATCAGGACGGTGACGTCACGAACGGCCGCGACCCGTCGGGCCTGGGTCAGGGTCGCGGTGAGGGCGGCGCTGGCTCCGATCATTGCCCCAAAGCCCAGACTGTCCTGCTCCGCTTTGACGAAACTCGCCTGGGCGATCGACTCGGCGCCTTCCCGGGCCAATCGCTCCAGCGTTCGGCTGAACAGGCCGAGATCGGCCGGGAGCGCCAGGTAATCGCGGGCGCCCCGAGTGATCGCGCCGACCGCGAGCCGGTGGTCCGGTGTCGCGCCCACCAGGTAGACCGGGAGTACCGACCCGGCCTTGGTCCGGCTCAACCAGTCGAGGCCGTCGGCTTCCACGCCGCCGGCCAGGACGAAACAACCCGCGGCAGGCTGGAACGGGCCCTCGTCATCGAAGGCCCGTTCCACCATCGCGACCCCGGCCGCGGCGCCCAGGGTCAGCACCGAATCGGCGAAGCTGTCGGAGAGTCTCACGACGATCACCCGGGTGCTCCCCTCGCTCATCGCCCCGAACGCCTAACGGTCGTCCTTACCGTCATGATCCTCATCCTTGAACCAGTGGAACGAGCGGCGAATGTTGTCGCGCACCAGGTTGTCGTTCGGCTGGCCCTTCAGGGCCGAGACCGGATCGATCAGCCCGCCCCCGGTCGCGAACCAGGTGGACACATCAACCTTCAAGGTAACGTCCGTGGCGGCTTTGGACCCGACGACCAGCGGCGGCACGAGATCGTTCCGCTGCTTGGCGCTGAGATCGGTGAGATAGACAAACCCGCGACCGTCATACCGGCCCGTCACCCTGACACTGACCCGTTTCAGGTCGGGATGGGCCGTCAAGAAGGCCGCATCATCCTGATCGTCGTCGGGCTTGTGGATCTTGAACTCAACCTGCCGGTAGGTTCCGGGATCGATGTCGACGCTGACCACCCGTTCCACGGCGCCGCCCAACGGCAAGTCGAGCAGCATCGGACCGGTCGTGAACTTTTCGCACTCGTCCTCGCAATCGGCTCCCGTATCCACCCGCTTGAGTTTGATGTCCTTAAGCACCAGCTCGATTTTGGTCAGGACCAGGGTGTGGCCCCCAACCGTGAGCGATTCGGACGCCTGGGCCGATGGCGCCAGCGGCGTGGCCACGACCCGAAGGGTTACGGCCATCGGGCCTGCCGCGGCGGGCCCGGTCCCATCGGAACAGCCGGAGAGGCTCGAGACGACAAGGCCGGCGATTGTAGCGATCATTCGGTTCGACATTTTGGGGCTCCGTTGCTGGGGTTCGTGCCCCTATAGAGCAATCCAGGGACCTCGTTCTCCAACATTCCAACCGTTTGACTGACAAATACTTATGAGGATCGACCCCGGTGGACCGATGGGCTGGATCATTACGACCTGGAACGATTCGATGCAACGCCTTCGCGCCCGCCGGGCCTGAGCGGTGGACAGCATCCCGCTGGGGGTCCCCGTCTCGAACAACTTGAGGCAGTGCCTGATCCCAGGTTTGATCGTAGCGCTCGGCCTGATCGGGGTCGCCCGCATCGGCGTAGAACTGCGCCAGCGTTAGGTAGGGCCGGTTGGCGACCGGGAGGGAGTCGATCGGCTCCCGGACGAGGACGGAGTCCATCCGGTGGCGGGCGATCTCGGGCCGGCCGCCGTGCCAGACGTCCAGGTTGAGCAGGGCGGTGAGCTGGAAGAAGTAGCCATCCGTCGCTCCCCGGCGGCGGTTGACCTCCATGCCAGCCAGGAACTCGCGCCCGGCCGCCCCGAGACGCCCGTTCAACGTGTGGATGTAAGCTTTTTGGGCGTGGGATAGGGCTTGCAGGCCCGCCTGATCGGTTTGACCCAGCGAGTCGGCCCACTTCATGGCCTTGGAGTAATCGCCCTCCCCGAACGCGATCCGGTAGGCCCCCGCGGAACCAAACGCAAAAGCCTCTCGAGCGCCCGCCCGTCATCCAGCGGCCCGAGCGGTCATTGCGTCGGCGAGTGGTTCATCGACTCTTCAATCCGAACGCCAGCAGCACGTTGCCGGGCGTCTGCCCAAACACCCCGTACCCGGAACTCACGAAGACCATCCCGCCCGCGATCGTCGGACCAGGACCATCGATCGCCCCGCCGCGGGCCGCGACGCCATTGACGGTCGGGAACTCTCGGCCGGTGTCGAAATCCCACAGCACTCGGCCGTCGGCTGCGGCGTAGGCCCGGAGGTGGCCATCGAGTCCCCCGGAAAGAACCAGGCCCGGCATGACGACCGGGGCGGCGGAGAAGGCCGCGAAACAGCCGGATCGGGCTTCACACGCCGGCGCCGCCTGGCTCCAGAGGGGCGTCCCGGACCCAAGATCGAGCGCGTGGAGTCCGGGCCGGGCCGGGCCGGCGGAGTCCGTGGGGGTGGGCCGGTCGGAAACCGGGGCAAAGACCCGGTTCTCGCCCGCCGCGACCCCCCAGTGGACGCCGCCTAACGCCCCGCCTCGCCCCACCCGCGCCTGCCAGACGACGGCACCGCGCCGGTCGGGATCGAGGGCGTAGACCACACCCCGCTTCTGGCCGGCCACCAGGATGTCCCGGCCGTCCGGCAACTTCGTGAGCAGCGGCGCCTGGCCGAAATCAAGATCCTGGCCGTGCGGGCTCGGGCAGTTCTCACCCGCCGTCGCGCCGCACGACATGTTCCAGGCGTCCTGGCCGGTTGCCTGAAAGGACCAGACCAGTTTGCCGGTGTCGAGGTTGAGGGCCAGGATCGCATCACTCGTGGTGGTGGTCGGGTGGCTGAGGTTCTCGCCGGTGCCCACGTAGAGCACGCCCCGCGCGGCGTCCACCGTGGGGCTCGACCAGATCGGTGCCCCGGCCGGACCGAACAGGGGGTGCCCGCTGGCCGTCTTCCCGACCGCTTTGCTCTCCGCCTCGATGGCCCGATGGCGCCAGCGGAACTTGCCCGTCGCCAGATCCAGCGCCACCACCGCTCCCGACGAGGTGCAGCACTGATAGACCGGACTCTGCGCCGCCACCACCTCCATCGAGGACACGGGAACGTAGACGCGCCCGGCGTGGATGGCGGGCGACCCGGTCACATTGGCGGAGGGATGATCCCCGACCCTGGTGTACCAGAGGCGGGCCCCGGTCTGGAGATCGAGGCCGACGACCCCGGTGCGGAAATCCGCGGCTACCGCGATCCGCCGGCCCTTCGGATCGGGATCCGAAATCGCCACCACGCCCTTGATCCCCGCCTCGGCCTCGTAGGTCCACTGGATGCAGCCGGACCTCCGGTCGAGCGAATAAACCTCGCCGAACTGGCTCCCCACAATCACCTGGTCGCCGACGACGCTGGGCTGCGACCGCGTGGCCGTGCCGCCGGCGAAGCCGAACGCCCAGAGCAGTTGGAGGCCCGGCACCTGATCGGCGACGAGCCCGGCCTGCTCAGCGGTGCGGAATCCCGTACCGGTGGGCGAGCCGCCCCACGCGGTCCAATCGCGCGGGCTCGCGGCGGCCACCGGACCGTTCGGCGCGGCGCAATAGGCGGAGGCCGGCATCTTCGTCGGCTCGAGTGACCGCTGGGTGAGATACTCCGCCACGGCTCGGCGATCGGCATCGCTCAGCTTGGCGGCCACCTCACGCATGGTGCCCTGGGTGAGCGTCGCGAGGATGGCGCGGGGCGACATGCCAAGCATGGAAATCCGGCGGGGCGCTCGGACCGAACCATCGCCGTCGTGGCAGGCGGCGCAGGTGGCGCGATAGACCGCCGGGCCCTGATTCTGGGCGAGAAGGGGGGCGCTGGGGAGGGCAAGGAGGGCCCCCGCGATAAGAGAGCAGGCTCTGAAGGCAGTGTTCACGGTGGCTCCCTGGGGTTTGAGTTCGTCGGCCCGAGCGACCGAGAGGCACTGCGCGATCAGGAGCTCCGCCCTCGCCGTGGCAACCAAGATCAGGCTCCCGGCGGAAGAGCGCCAGTCAGCCGTCGGATCCTTGGCGCCCGCCGCACCCAACGAGTACCTTCACTGATCCCGGCGCCGACGGCCTGTGACCAGTAACTTTCAACAGCAGCTCGAGGCCGCACTCGGCCCCGGTTTCACCGTCGAGCGTGAGCTTGGCGGCGGGGGAATGTCCCGGGTGTTCCTGGCCGAGGAAACCCGGCTGGGACGCCGGGTCGTCGTCAAGGTACTGGAATCGGAACTCGGCGTCGCCTTGTCGGCCGACCGTTTCGAGCGGGAGATCCAGTTCGCCGCGCGGCTCCAGGATCCCCGGATCGTGCCCCTGCTCCAGGCCGGCCAGGTCGGCGACCTGCCCTTCTACACCATGCCGTACGTCGAGGGGGAAACCCTCCGCGCTCGGCTGACCCGCCCGCCGGTCCCCCTTGATGAGGCGTTAGGCATCCTCCGGGACGTGGCGCTGGCCCTGGAATACGCCCACGCCCGCGACGTCGTCCACCGCGACATCAAGCCGGAGAATCTGCTCATCGCGCGCGGGGGCGGGCTTCGGATCACCGACTTCGGCCTGGCGGTGGCTCTCCGAGGCCACGGCAAGTTCGGCGGGGCCTCGAGTCGGTCGGGGACCCCGCACTTTGCCAGCCCGGAGCAGCTGCTCGGCGACAAGATCGACATCCGGACCGACCTGTACAGCATCGCGGCGGTGGCGTATTTCGCCCTGCTCGGGTATCCGCCGTTCACGGGAGATCGGCCCGAGGTGGTCCTCGCCAAGCAGACCACCAACCAGCTGCCGGACCTCGAGAAAGAGCGTCCGGAGGTCGGCCCCGAACTCGCCAAGGTCCTCCGCCTGGCCATCCAGTCCGATCGGAACGCCCGCTATCCGACCGCCTCTGAGTTCCTCCAGGCCCTGAACCGGGCAGTCCGCCGAGACCAACGGGCCCGGTCGGGGCCGGCCTGGCTGGTCCCG
>JAYUZK010000146.1:0-5206 GCA_043751835.1 Gemmatimonadota bacterium
GCGGGCAATCGCGCTGATGTCGGAAAATCCGTAGCTTCCGCCCGAACCGGCCAGACGGTGGAGCCGGACTTTGAGCGAGGCCGCGGCATCCGACTCACCGGCGCCGAGCGCCTCGAGATCCTTCCGCAGTTCGCCAAGACGAGCCGGCGCCTCGGCGAGGTACTCCCGTCGCAGTTCCTCGAAGAACTCTGCGGCCCCGGTCACCCGAGCGCTCGGCCGCCGAGCATGATGGTGCGGACCGCGTTCAGGAACACCGGATCGGTTCCCCAGTGTCCCGCCACCTGATCACCCTGCCGGGCCGCCATGATGGCGCCACGATCGTCGACCACGAACAGCACCGGTTCACCGGGCCAGCCGGCGGGGGACGATGCCGGGCCGACGGCCGCGAACGGCAGATCGACCGCGCCCGGCGAGGCGAGGGTCAGGGCGACACCGCCGGCCGCCGCCTTCCGGAGGGCCGGCGTCAGCACAGGGAAGGCGTCGACGGGCGCCATCAGCAGCACCCGGGTCTGAGCCCGGGCGATCTCGTGGGACAATAGCTGGAGGACACCGCGGACCGACCCCAGTTCGACCAGGGTCGGACTGGGCGGCACCGAAATCCCCGCCAGCAAGGCCGCCAGTGAGTCGAGTGCCTGGGCCTGGGTGTCGATGATGAGGGCAATCAAGGTGGCTGGCGGTTCGGGGCGGTATCGCTTGGGACGTCCCTCTTCCACCCGCGCCGCGCCCTTTTTCGCCAGCCCCTCGAGTGCGCTGTACGTGTTCGCCCGAGCCAGTCCGGCCGCCCGGGCGATCGCGTATCCGGTTCCAGGGCCTCCCCGAACTAGAACCTCGTAGACGAGGCTTTCGGTCGGCGTGAACCCGAATCCGGTCAGATCGAGGGACGTCATCAGGTCACGAGAACGTGAGCTGCCATCCCAGCAGCCGCGCGATCGACGCGAGACGGAAGGTCACATCGGCCACCCTGGATTCCGGCGACTTGGACTCCGCCATGAGCGGATACCAGTGGTAGGTGATCTTGTGCACGGCTTTCGGCTGCGCCTTGAGGGCCTTGGGCTGCCAGACCCCCTGGTGGTCACATTCAGCCAGAAGGCGCCCCAGCACCTTCGCGGCTGAGGGCGAGGTATGAAGGGCCCCCAGCCGGGCCAGCAGCTCGATCATGTAGAGGGCGACCGGAATGTCCTTGGCGTTGCCCTTGGCGTCGGCCTCGATCGGGTCGCCGAGCAGCAGATAGTCGGGCTTGAGCGCCCTCTTGCCCAGCATCACCGCGTATTCCTTCTTCGGGACCGGCTGGGCGAGATACTGACCCAGTCGCTCGATGAACCCGGCCCGTTCCCGCTGCAGGCTCGGCAGCGCCGCGATCATCGCAACCGAATACCAGGTCGGCGGATGCGCCTCCGGGGCGAGCACGTGTTTCGCGCCCATCCGGGTGAACGGCTTGTCGGCCAGGGGACTGCGGAGAAAGGCCGACACGTTGGACGCAATCTTGTGGGCCGCTCCACGAATCCGGGGGTCCTCCTGGTAGCCCGCTTCCGCCAAAGCGGCCGTGGCCGCCTCGCGGAACTGGTCTCGAGTCCACTCCGCGGCGGCTGGATGGTCCTTGATCAATTTCCGGTACTCGAACTGCAAAGCCGGATCCTCGTCGCGCGACAGGAGCCGGAACAGCGTCCGCTCGGCGAGTTTGAAGGGCCGGGCGGAACGGCTGAGCCCGAGTTGAAGGAGCCGGCGGTGTTGCGGGACCGTGCCGACGTCCTTGATCCCGTCCTTCACTGACGGAGCCAGGGCGAGCATGTTGCCGCCCCACACGCCGGTGTCCTTCTGCTTCTTGGTGATGGCCTGGGTGGTCTTGGCGTCGAGGATCGCGGCGGCCAGACTGTCCAGGGTTTCGGGCGCAACCGGACCGGGAGTGGCAAACTCCTGATAGGTCCGAAGTTTGATTGACTCGTTCCCGTGCCCGAGCAGCCAGCTGAGGGGAACCCGGTGATGATTTGGCAGTTCCAGGTGACGCTCCCGCGATGAAAGTTCCAGTGGAGCGAAAGCGGCGCGAAAATAGTAGTTGTTTGTCGGGAATACTAGTGCTGGGGCCCAGGGGCTGGGCAGGATGGGGCGGAGGCAAAACCGAGGATAACTGCCGTAACCGTATCTGGGACTTCGACTTGCGGTCGATGAAAAGCGTTCGGAAGGGTGACCATTCTGGCGCAGGGAAGGAGCGGAAGAATGCTGTCGGCGATGGCGAAAGGGATGACCGGGTCCCAGGTCCCCCAGACCAGCAACACCGGCTGCCGGATGCGGGCGAAGCTGGCCCGTAGGCCCCGGAAATCGAACTGTTCGAGGACCCGGGCCACCGACTTCCGGTAGTTCGAATCAGCCATTTGGGTGTACCGGGCCGCCGAATCCGGCTCGCCCAGCCACTCGACGTCGTGCTCGGGGAGCGCGAAGGCTCGGCTCGAGAGATACCAGCCGATTGCCCGGGCCTTGCTTGGGTACATCGTGCCCGCGATGCCGGACAGCCCTACGTTCCACCCAGCAGGAGCGATCAGCACCGCGGCCACGACCCGGTCCGGCCGGGCCAGCGCCACGCTGGCGGCGAGCTCGCCCCCCATCGAATGCCCGATCACGATTACGGGGCCCGTGGTCCATCGATCCAGGAACGAGGCGAGCCGACCGGTCATCGCTGGAAGCGAATAGTCGCCGTCGGGTTTGCCGCTCCCACCGAATCCCGGCAGATCGAGCGCGACGACCCGATAGCTCATGGCAAGACGGTCGAACACCGCCCGCCAGCCGAACAGGGATTCTCCGAAACCATGGACCAGTAGCAACGTGGTATCGCCGGCTCCGGCGCGAACCACGCGAACCGGGGTATCGCCGGCCTCGAGCCACTCGGCCTGGTGCACCGCCTTCCGGCTCCTCGGCCGGTCAAGCACCCCGATCAGGAGAACGAGAGCGCCGAGCGCCACCCACCACCAGGTGAACCTCAGTTTGCCGGGCATTCGAGCAGCGTGATCGGGGCGGGGGCTCGTCCAGCCACCTCACTCGTCAGCAGCAGGGCGCGGCCCTGCCACCAGGTGATCGCCTCGCCCTGGGGCTCGAGGCCGGCGACGTCGCACGTGGCGACCGGGTGATCGGGTAACCGTGACGCAGGATTGGTCCGCTTGAAGAGGTGGATTTCCCGGTAGGTGCGGACCGCGAGCCATTGGTCGTCCGCCGACAATGCCGCGTCGGTGACCAGTGTCGCGAGGAGGACGCTGGCCCGGATCGGCAGTTCCCAGAATGGCTTCGACTCGAACCGACCGGTGCGCCAGGCTTCTTTCGGGATCCAGTAGGCCAAGATCGGTCCCTGGCGGCCTTTGCTGATGATGGCGAGATCCCCGGTCGCGGTCGCCACCAAGGACTCGGCGTCGTGAGCCCCGTCCGAATAGCTGACGACCAGGGAATCCATCGGGCGGGCGGCCTTTCGCGCCAGCGCCGCGTCGTCGGGTTCGGGCACCCGGTAGATCACCACCGACGGTCGAACCGCCCGGTTGTCGCCGATATCCGCGACGTAGAGGCACCAGCGGCCGTCCCCGCACGGCCCGCTGGTGATCGCCTCCCAGTCGACGTTCGTTGCCTGCAGACGGACAAAGCCGCGGACCGCGCCGGTGGTGTCGGCAAGAAAGAGGGTGGCGGGGTTCCCCGAATCGTTGAGGGTCCAGAACAGGCCCGGGTGGGCCCGACTCGGGGTGGCCCCGGAGCTCTCGAGCAGAGGAGCCTCACGGAACGCGCCGGGCTGCCGGACGTTGACCGCGCGTTTGACGGGTGAGCCTCCACAGGCAATGGCGATCCCCGCCCCGAGCACCAGCCGCCTCACAGGCCGAACACGAAGAGGGTTCCGCCCTGATTGGTGATCCGGCTCAGGTCCGGGTAGGCTCCGTTGCCACCCAGGCCGAGCCATCCGCCAAATCCCGACAGCACGGCCAGATACTGCTTGCCATCAGGCCCCAGGTAAGTCATCGGGCTGCCCACGATGCCGGAGGGCATCTTGAACTTCCACAACTCGAGGCCGGAGGCCTGGTTGACTGCCTTGAGCCAGCCGTCCATCGTGCCGTAGAACACGACGCCGCCGCCGGTCGCGAGGGCCCCGCCCGTTACCGGATACGGTTCCTGAATCTGCCATGCGGCGGTGCCGGTGGCGCCGTTCCAGGCGATGAATCTTCCGCGATTGAGCCCGGGACCGAAGGTCGTTTTGATGGTGGCGCCCAGGAACGGCTGTCCGGGCGCGAAGACTGCGGCGCCAGGCGTGAGCTCCATGCACAAATTCGTCGTCGGCACGAAGAACAGTCCGGTGAGCGGCGAGTACGCGGCGGGCTCGTATCCCTTGGCGCCCAGTGCCGCGGGACAGATTCCGGTGGTCTTGGACGAACCCTGGGCATAGCGGGAGTCGACCACCGGATGGCCCTCGTTCAGGTCGATCCGGATCGCCCAGTTGGCAGGGCCGAATCCTTCCGCAATCAGCAACTGCCCCGTCAGGCGGTCGAAGGTGTACGCGAAGCCGTTCCGGTCGAAGTGCACCAAGGCCTGGACCGGCTTGCCGGCGATGGAGAGATCCGCGACGATGCTCTCGTTCGAACCGTCGTAACCCCACTGGTCGTGCGGAGTGATCTGATACGCCCATCGGACCCGGCCGGTCGTCGCGGACCGGGCGAAGATCGTCGAGCTCCACCGATTGTCGCCGGTGCGCCCGGCGGCCAGGTAACTCGCGGGCCGGTCGGTGCCGTAGAAGAGCAAATCGTTGTCGGGGTCGTAGGAAAGCCAGCCCGAGGCAGTGGCACCTCCTCGTTTCCAGGCATCGGCGGGCCAGCTCGACACGCCGAAGTCCCGACCCCGGTACGAGGCGAATTGGGAGTTCACCGGGCCGTCGATGAGCACGTCGCTGTCGGGACCCGTGTGATACGCCCGCCAAACCAGCCGCCCCGTGTTGGCGTCGTAGGCCGTCAGCGTGCCGCGGATCCCATAGTCACTGCCCGCGGTACCGACGATGACCAGGTCCTTCGCTATCAGAGGTGCCCCCGGCATTGTCGCCCCGTTCTTGCCGTCGGCGTTGTGCACCCGCCAGATCTCCCGTCCGGTCTTAGCGTCGAGGGCGGCCAGGTCGCCCGACAACAACGGAACCAGCACTTTGCCGCTCGGGTGGTAGGCGAGACCGCGGCTCCCAACGTCGCAGCACCCGGTC
>JAYUZK010000147.1:0-3777 GCA_043751835.1 Gemmatimonadota bacterium
GGAAGAATCGCGAGGGCCACGGCGAGACCGACCCAGCGGATCAGGCGACCGGTCAGGAACACCTGCGTCATCACCGTGAGGATCTGGACCGCGAGTTCGATCCGCGCCAGCACCGCCGTGCGGGCCTCCCGGGTGACGAATGACCGGCCGACGATGTCGGCCTGCTGGAAATAGAGGAACGTCGATCCGATGGTATAGAGAATCAGGAAAAGACAGATGCCCAGCATGTAGCGCGACCGGAGCAGCCGGGTAATGCCGGCGAAGGCGCTGCCGCCGACGCCCGCCGTCTCCCGGACGGTCGAGCGCTGTCCCCCCGACATGGCCGGAAACGCCACCACGAACGCCACGGCGGTCTCGAGCAGCACGGCCGAGATCAGGAGCAGGTTCACGGTGCCGATCCGGCTCGCGAGACCGGCGGTGAGTGCCGAGCCCGTGATCGAACCCAGCGTGCCGCCGACCCCGATGAAGCCAAAGAGCCGCTTGGCCTGGTCACTCCGGAACACATCGGCCATGAACGACCAGAAGATCGAGACGACGAAGAGATTGAAGACGCTGGTCCAGACGAAGAAGGCCCGCCCGATCCAGACCGACGTCCCGCCGAACCGCATCACGAAGTAAAAGCCCAGCAGATTCAAGACGAAGAAGTGGTAGGCGACCGGAATGAAGCGCCGGGGCGGGAACCGCACCACCAGCGCCGAAAAGAGTGGATTAAAGATCAGCGTGACGGCCAGGGTGCCGAGAAAGAGCAACGGCAGCTTCTGCACGCCGGAAGCGGTGGCCACCTCATCGCGGATCGGCCGCAGGATGAAATAGCCGGCCAGGACGAAAAAGAAATAGAGAAAGCTCATCACGACGGCGCGCGGCTCGTCGTCGCGAACGTCCACCAGCTTTTGCAGATTCATGCCGGAATGTGCCCCCGGCTGGACTCGAAACAAAGGCGGGTGGCCGGCCTAACGAACCGACAGGCCAGCCTGATGGCGGGCGAGTGTCGCCGCCATCTCCACCAACCGGAGGAACTCGGCCCGATAGCCTTCTTCGTCGGCGCCGCGGGCCCCGCGGGCCCGGCTCAGCACATCCGAGTAGGAAGCCTGTCCCTTGTACTCCGAGTCACGGAGCAGCATCCCGAACTCGGCCACCGAGGACGCGAACCGGAAGTCGGCCGAGGGCTCGCCAGCTTCGATCCTGACCACCCGCTCGATGAGCCGGCTGGTTTCTGCCTGCGGCCGTTTGTAGCGGATCTTGACCGTGAGCCAGTCGCTCGACCCGGCCGCCTGGCTCCGGCGCTGGTACTTGAGGGGATCCACCGCCCGGTCGTCTTCCGCGTCGCCATCCACCGGGACGATCTCATAAAGAGCGGTGACCGAGTGGCCAGCACCCATCTCGCCGGCGTCCTTGGTGTCGTCGTTGAAGTCACGATCGGCAAGGAGGCGATTCTCGTATCCGATCAGCCGGTATGACTTGACCCGGGCCGGATTGAACTCCACCTGCAGTTTGACGTCTTTGGCGATGGTATAGAGCGTGGCACCCAGCTCCTGGACAAAGACCTTCTTCGCCTCGAGCAGATCGTCGATATAGGCGTAGTGGCCGTTCCCCTTGTTGGCAAGCTGTTCCATCCGGGAATCCTTGAGGTTACCGGTCCCGAAACCCAGCACGGTCAGGAAGACGCCATCCCGCCGGCGCTCCTCGATCATCCGGACCAACTCCCCTTCGGACGAGGCGCCGACGTTGAAGTCGCCATCGGTGGCGAGGATGACCCGGTTGTTGCCCTCCTTGAGGAAAGACGCACGAGCGGTCTGATAGGCGAGCTGAATCCCGGCGCCGCCCGCCGTCGAGCCGCCGGCCGAAAGTCGCTCGATGGCGTCGAGAATCCGCTCCTTGTCGCTCCCGGGGGTGGACGGCAGCACCATGCCGGCGGCGCCGGCGTACACGACGATGGCCACCCGATCCTCGTCCCGGAGTTCGTTGACGAGCAGCCGGAAGGCGGATTTCACTAGAGGCAGCTTGTGCGGCTCGTCCATCGAGCCGCTCACATCGATCAGGAAGACCAGATTGTTGGGCGGGAGATCGCCAAGACGGAGGCGCTGGCTCTGCAGCCCGATCATGGCGAGCCGGTGACCCGGGTTCCATGGGGCGCGTGACAGTTCGGTGGTGACGGAGAAGGGGTGCTCGTCCCGCGGGCCGGGATAGTCGTAGTGGAAGTAGTTGATCATCTCTTCGACCCGGACGGCGTCCTTGGGCGGGAGCTTGCCGTCACGGATGAACCGGCGGACGTTGCTGTAGCTCCCGGCGTCGACGTCGATCGAGAACGTGGACAGCGGCTGGCGCGCGGAGGACTGCCAGCCGTTGTCGGCCTGGTACTTGTACTCCTCGGTGTTGAAGTCGGCCCGGTGGTACATCGACGGGCTGGCGGCAATCGACGTCATGGAGCCAAGGAGCCGGTCGGCCACGGCCACCTTGCCGAGCTCGCGCTCTTGGCGAACCGCGGTGAGCGTGGACAGCACGAAATCAGCGGTGACCGACTGGCCGCTCCGGACCTGGACCTCGCGAACCGACGGCGCAAAGCCGACATAGGTTACGGCCACCCGGGCGATCCCGGCGGGCACGTTGCCGATCTGGTACCGGCCGGCCCGGTCGGTCAGGGTCCGGAGAGTGGTGCCCTGCACCGTAACGATGGCGCCCGCCAGCGGCCCGCCGCCGAGCCCGGCCTCCCGTACCGTGCCTTCGATGGTGCCGGTCTTGAGGGCTGTTTCAGGCTGGGGGCCGGCGCCGAAGAACAAGCCGGCCAGCATGGCCATGGAACGGGTGCCGCGCATGAGTACTCCGTGTGGTATTGGGTCCGGGAGATGCGTGGGGCGGGGATTGGTGCACAGCGGGTCGGATGGCAGCGGGGTTCGGGCGGCAGGGGCGGGCGGATGCCTGCCCTTACTCGCTATCTTTGGCTGGTCTGGTTCCACTAACCACCGCACTGGAGTTGGCATGGCCGACACCCTAACGATTCCCGCGCCGCTATCCGTCCTGTCCGAGGAAGAACAGTTGTTCCGTCAGACCGTCCGTGAGTTCGCCGAGACGGAGATCAAGCCGCACGTCACGGAGATGGACGAGGCGGCCAAGTTCCGGCCTGATCTGGTCGAGAAATTCTTCGACCTGGGCCTGATGGGAATCGAGGTTCCGGATGCCCTGGGCGGGGCCGGTGGATCAATCTTCCTGGCGACCATCGCCATCGAGGAACTGGCCCGGGTCGATGCGTCGGCCGCCATCTACGTTGACGTGCACAACACCTTGGTCAACAACGCCATCCTCCGCTGGGGCACCGACGAACAGAAACAGCGGTTCTTTCCCAGGCTAACCACCAGTCTGCTCGGCGCCTACGCGCTTTCGGAGCCGGCGAGCGGAAGCGACGCCTTCGCGCTCCAATGCAAGGCCGAACGACGCGGCACGGGATGGGAGCTCACGGGCCGGAAGTTCTGGATCACCAACGGGGCCGAGGCCGGCCTCTTCATTGTCTTCGCCAACACCGACTTCTCCAAAGGCTACAAGGGCATCACCGCGTTCCTGGTGGAACGGGACTTCCCCGGCTTTTCCATCGGCAAGAAAGAGAACAAACTCGGCATCCGGGCCTCGTCCACCTGCGAGTTGATCTTCGAGAACTGCCAGGTGCCGGCCGGCAACGTGCTGGGCCCGGTTGGCATCGGCTACAAGGTGGCGATCGAGACGCTCAACGAAGGCCGGATCGGGATCGGTGCCCAGATGATCGGGGTGGGCCAGGGCGCCCTCGAC
>JAYUZK010000148.1:0-3428 GCA_043751835.1 Gemmatimonadota bacterium
GAGGATCGGCGTCGGACGTCGGCTGGCGGCGTCCCCCGACGATCGCGGCGAGAGCGGTCGCCGCGGCCAACACGGTCAGCCCGAGGGCGAGGCTACGGGTCTGGCGCATAGCGATCGAGCCGGGCTCGATCTCGCCAGTCCGAGAACGCCGCCGCCGTGCAAACCTCACCGGCGAACGCATAACGATAGAGCTCGCTGATCAGCCCGGCGAAGGCCGCCCGCCGGTCGTGGTCGGTCGGCATTTCCGGAAGGTATTCGAGTGGTGTCTTGCTGGGGTGAAACCGGAGCACGTTCCGGGCGTCCAGTTCGAGCGTGAGCGCCATGAAGTGGGCCTGCATCGCCGCAGCGTAACGACCTTCGTGGAACGCCTGGTCAGCGAGCGCCGTAAACCACGCCGCAGTGCGAACGGTGGCGGTTCCCGCAGCCGATGCCCGTCCTGCATCGGCCGGGCTGGACCGGGTAGCCCGAATCAGGACCCTGACCGCATGGAGGGCAATCGCCACCAACACCGCGACCAGCGCCCAGAGAACCAGTTTGAAAACCACCGGGTGGTCGCTGGCGAGATCGTCGAGCCATGCGGCGACGGCCCTCCGCCAACGACGGAGCGCCGACGTCGCGTCGGATTCGCCTTGCCACTGGTAGGCGGCGCCCGAAAGCACCCCTCGGACGACCTGACGAAGGGAATCGGCAGAGATCGGGATTGTCACGCCGATAGTTGCGATTCCATCACCTCGAGGTCGAACCCTTCCTTGCGGACTCGCAGATCGTAGTAGAGAACGGTCACCGCCGCGTAAATGTAGGGATAGATCAGGATCGACATGATCCCCATGATGGCGGCAATCGCGATCACCGCCGTCTCCAGGTTGCCGCCAAGGACAGCCCCGACCAGACCTCCAATCACGGTCGCGCCGAACCCGACGATATAGATCAGCACCATGGCCACCAGCAAGGTCAGGAACACCTTCCATCGACTGCCCTTGGTGAGATTCCAGGAGCGATTCAGGGCGTCCATCGGAGTCAGCCCCTCGACGACCAGCGCACACGCCGAGAGCGCCAACCCGGTTCCCACGATGATGCCCGGGATCACCAACAGCAGCATCCCGAGGAACACCGCCAGCGAGAACGCCAGGGACGCGGTGATGATCCGACCCAGGTAGGGCACGATCCAGCGCAGGGCCTCGGGGGCTGTGGTCGCACGGTTCAGATAGGTGTCCGCGATGACCTTGGTCGAGGCACCCATGCCGATCGCCGTGCACACAGACGACAACACCGCCCCGATCACCCACAGGACCGGATGCTGCAGCATCCCGCCCGCCGACTGAAGGTAGATCGAGAAAACCACCGCCGCCGCCTGGCTCACGAGTGCCACGAGTGCGAGGGTGGCAAATCGGCGCCGGTACAATGAAAACGCGACGTCGAGCACTTCGCCGGTCGACAGGGGCCGGAGCGCAAACTGGTCCATGGGGCCTCGAGGTCAGGGGTGGCCTGCCCACTGAAGTTGGTTCCGGGTGGGCTGCTTGGGAAGTGCGTGGGCCATCGGTAGATTCGCGAGCATGGCCCGTCCCGCTCGTCGCTCCGAGAGGCCCGCGCTTCCGCCGCGGGGCCATTGGCAGCGGCTCGAGGTGGAGACGCCGGAGAATGTCGTCCTCGACTATGAGGTCGCCGGCTTCGGGTCGCGGCTGCTCGCCGCCCTGGCCGATGGCGCAATCCTCCTCACGGCGCTCGTGCTGATGTGGCTGATCGGTGCCTTCACCATCGGCCTGACCGGGTTGGGCTGGCCGTTGATGATCGTGGTCACGGCGGCCCTGTTCTGGGGCTACTTCGTGTTCTTCGAGGGCTTCTATCAGGGCCGCACGCCGGGCAAGCGGTGGATCGGCATTCGGGTCATCCGAGACACCGGCCAGCCAATCGGTCTGGCCGAAGCGGCCCTTCGCAATCTCCTCCGCGTCGCCGACTACCTCCCTCCGCCGTTCATCCTCGGGCTCTCACTGATCGCCTTTCATCCCAAAGCCAAGCGCCTCGGCGACCTCGTGGCGGGCACCGTGGTGGTCCGGGATCGTCCCGTGGAGGGCACCGGCCTCGTCAAGGGGCCAGCCCTTCCGAAGGCCGCCACCTTCGAGGGGACGCCGGAACTCTCTGATCCAGAGTTCCGAGTGCTTGAGCAATTCCTGGCCCGCGCGCCGACGCTCGATGCCTCCGTCCGGGCCCGCCTCGCCGACCGGCTGGTCGCCCGATTCGCGGACCACATCGGCGCCGGCCTGGTCGGTGAACCCGCCCTGCACAACCTCTTCGTCACGGAGACCGCTTGCCGCGAGAGTCGATTCGGCGCTCGGTCAGGCGGAGGTGGCGTGGCCGAACGCTTCGTCGTCGCCAAGCGGGACCGCTGGCAGGAATTCCAGGCGATGGCCACCGCGGCGGCTGATCGCGGCCTCGACCGCTTCGGTCCCGAGGAACTGCTCGAATTCGCCGGCCGATATCGCGAAGTTGCCGCCGATCTCGCCCGGGCCCGTACCTACCGGGTCCATCCGGCCGCGCTGGTGCCGCTGGAGCGCGCCGTGGCATCGGGCCACAACGCGCTATACCGGGACGAGCGCGGCTCGTGGAGCCGGTTCTGGCGATTTGTGGGAACCGACTGTCCGGCCGCCGTCATCGCTGCTCGCCGAACGGTCGTCCTGGCCTTTCTCACGTTCCTGGTGCCCGCGTTGCTCGGGTTTGGCCTCCTCCGGAACCGGCCGGCGATCGCCCCGCAAGTCTTGCCCGACGTGATCCTGGCGCGCGCTGAGGCCGGCGCGGCGCGGCGCCAGGAAGGCCGAGGCTATGCCGAGGCGGAGGGAGCGGCTCGGCCGCTGCTCGCGGCGACCATCATCGCGAACAATGTGCAGGTGGCGTTCTTCTCGTTTGCCGGGGGGATCTTCCTGGGCGTCGGATCGCTCCTTCTCTTGGCCTACAACGGCCTCTCGATCGGAGCCGCCACGGGGCATTTCGCCAATGTTGGCCTGGCCGGGTACCTCTGGACCTTCATCGCCGGCCACGGCCTGCTCGAGCTGTTCGCCATCTGGCTCTCGGGCGCCGCCGGGTTCCAGCTCGGTTTCGCGATTCTCAATCCGGGCGAGCTCTATCGCCGGGACGCTTTGGTGCTGGCAGGGCGGAGCGCGATTCGACTGGTGACATTCGCAGTTGTGTTGCTGCTGGTCGCCGGCCTGGTGGAGGGGTTGATTTCGGCCAGTGACGTCCCAGCGCCGTTCAAATGGGCCATCAGCGGCGCCAGCGCCGTGCTGTTAGGCGTATACTTGCTCTCCGGCCGGAGGACCGCCCCGCCGCCCGCGGTCATCACCGGGTCCCGAGGGCCCTGATCAGCGCTTTCATGAACGCCGGAAGATCCGCCGGCGTCCGCGACGAAATCAGGTTGCCGTCCACCACCACGAAGC
>JAYUZK010000149.1:0-5071 GCA_043751835.1 Gemmatimonadota bacterium
TGCGTTGAGGGTTCTTCGTTTCCTCCGCTGCGGTCGAAATGGCATCGAACCCGATATAGGCGAAGAACACGATGGCCGCGCCCTGATGAATCCCCCGGAATCCGTTGGGCGCAAACGGATGGTAGTTGGCCGGATTGATATGGATGACGCCGACTCCCACGAACAAGGCCAACACCAGCAGCTTGATCGTCACCATGACGGTATTGGCGCGGACGCTCTCCTTCACCCCGACGCAGAGCAGGGCCGTCACCGCCAGCACGATCAGCGCCGCCGGGAGGTTCAACAGCACGGGCATCCCGAAGAGGTGCGGAGCGGAATCCATCAATCCGTGGATTTCCGGAACCGTGGACACCTTGACTTGCAGATAGCCGTGGCTCAGCCAGCCCGGCAAGTTGATGCCGAACCCCGACAGGAGCGAGTCGAGATATCCGCTCCAGGCGATGGCCACGGCGATGTTGCCAATAGCATACTCGAGAATGAGCGCCCAGCCGATGATCCATGCCACCAGCTCGCCCAGTGTGGCGTAGGTATAGGCGTACGCCGACCCCGAGGTCGGAATCATCGAGGCCAGTTCGGCGTAACAGAGGGCGGCCAGACCGCACACCACGCCGAGCAGGACAAAGGAAATGATCAGCGCGGGGCCAGCCCCGGCTCTGATCACGGTCCCGTCGGCGGCGATATCCCCGGCCGCCGCGGTCCCGAGCGCCGAGAAAATTCCGGCGCCGATGACGGCGCCGATCGACAGCATGACAAGATCGCCGACGCCGAGCACCCGGACCAGCCCTCGGTCCCGCTCAGCGGTTATGGGCTTGCGCGCGAAGAGTGACATGGGCCTCGGCCTAGAAGGTCAAATCGACCGTGATCGTTCCGGCGACCGGGAGCCCATCGGGCCCTCGAGCCGGCCGGAACCGGTAATTGCGCATCACTTCTTCGAGCTTGCGTGCGAACCCGCGATCCTCGGGCTCGGGCGAGAGACGAACGTCCTCCACCCGGCCTTCGGGGCCAACCTTGAAGGTAACCGAAATCGTGACCCCCCGTAACGCCCTCGGGATTTCAGGAGGGGGGAGGATCAATTGACGCGGCTCCGGCGGGCGAGCCGTGCCGCCAGCCCCGCCGCCACCAGGCCCCTTGCCCGATCCGTTGCCTGAGCCCTCCCCCGAACCACTGCCGGTGCCCTTGCCCGAGCCAGTGCCGGATCCGGCGCCCGTGCCCGACCCCGAGGCGGAACCGGGGGCCGGATTGGCGGATGGGCGGATGGTGTCGGGCGCCGCGGCAACGACGGGATCGGGGGACTTCACCACGGGAGGCGGAACGGGGACTGGCGGCGGAACCGGCGGCGGCACGACCGGCGGCCGAACCGCGGCTGCCTGCGCCAGTGCCGGCAGCGCGATCATCCGGATGCCGCCACCGCCCCCACCGCCACCGCCACCGCTGGTCCTGGAGGGATCCCCCGCGTTCGCCTGATAGTCCAGGTGCCGGAGCGGAGCCAGCCGTATCAACAGCACCAGGAGCCCGATGTGCAGCAGCAGGGCGAGCGCGGCGCCCAATGGGGATCGCCGGTTGGACGGCAGCCCGAGCCCGATTGGCTGGGCCTCACGTCGGCGGGGGATCGGCTGCTGGCCTGACATCGATTAGTGGAAACGTCCAACCCGGGGAAAAAGATTCGCGGCGGCCACCGGATGGAAGATACCGGATCCGGGCCACGCAAAGGGTCTCCCCCGGCATCGACAACTATCGGCCGGGACGAGCGAATACTTGAACATTCCGCCCGGCCCGCCTAACGACCCCTCCTCGCGTTCTGCGCCGCCGAACGGCGGGACAGCGGAATTGGCCGATACGAGAGGGCGGCCGCCTTTCGCCCACCGGCATCGGGCTCGAGCGGCCCGATCTCGTTGTCCGGCCCGGCGTTGGCCCGTTTGCCAGGCGACTGGCCGTCGCCACCGGGCGCTCCGACATCCCGGCCATGCGGCCCTGCCGTGCCGAGTGGCGCGGTCGTTGCCTCGAAACGCTCCAACGTTCAACCCCAACACCGACTCGAGGATTGCTCATGTTCCGTCACCATATCGGCCTTATCGGCCTCGCCACCCTCGCGGCCTGTTCAACCGACGCCACCGCGCCCGGCTCCGCCACCTTCACCGTCCACGGCTCCGGCTCCGCCGCGCCTGGCTCGTCCGCGGTCCAGGCGGCTCCCGCCGCCACCGCTGGCGACCCCTCGTCCCTCACCTTCGGGATGTACGCCCTCTATATCAGCCCCAACGACGACTGCTCCGCCGCCGTCGTGGTCGACGACTACGGCGCGACGCCGCAGAGCAAAGACTTCTACGCGAACCCGGTGCTATTCACCGGGTCGCCCACCGCCGGCGCGTACCAGTGCGTCGCGATCAAGATGTCGGACGTGATCCGGATGAGGCCGGCCACCAGCTTCGGCCATTGCGTCGCCGGGACCGAGTATGCCGGCGACATCTACCGCCAGGGCGAGAGCGACTGGAAGGACGTGAACCTGAATCCGATCATCGGGACCGGCACGGATGCGAGCCCGGCCGACGACCACGTCACCATCTTCATGACCCGGAACCGCGCGGCGACGATTGCCCGCGGCCTGAGCCCGCACCAGGTCATCCAGCTCGGCAGCGATCTCATCGTCCCCGGTCAGAGCACCTTCTATTGGAACGGCCAGGGCTCCGTGGTGGACGAGGGCGGCCAGTGCGGCATCAATCCCGGCGCTCCCGACTTCCGCTGATCGATCCAAACGCCGGAACCACGATGGCCCCGAGCGATCGGGGCCATCGCTGTATCTTGGAGGCATGACTGATCGATGCCTTGCCGCCGTCCTGCTGGCGGCCACTTCTCGCCTGGTCGCTCAGTCCCCCCCGGCTCCGCCGCCCGACCGCCTGACACTCTGGTACCAGCAGCCGGCGACCACCTGGAACCAGGCCCTCCCCGTCGGCAATGGACGGCTCGGCGCCATGGTGTTCGGGCGGGTCGGCCACGAGCGGATCCAGCTCAATGAGGAGACGCTGTGGTCGGGCGGGCCGTACGATCCCGTGGTGCCCGGTGCCGCGCGGGCCCTGCCGGAAATCCGCCGGCTTCTGTTCGCGGGGGAGGTCGCCCGGGCGCATGATCTTTTCGGCCGAACGATGATGGGCAAGCCCTACGAGCAGATGAAGTATCAGTCCCTCGGCGACCTCGAACTTTCCTTCCCGGGGCAGGACAGCGTTACCGACTACCGGCGCGAACTCGACCTCGACCAGGCTACCGCACGAATCCGCTATACCTGGGAGGGAATCCATTTCCTCCGGGAAATCTTTGTCAGCGCGGTCGATCAGGTGATCGTCGTCCGGGTGAGTGCGGACCGGCCCGGCTCGGTGTCGTTCTCGGCCGAGCTGCACGGCACCCGGAACGATGCCCACTCGAACTACGGCACCGACTACTTCTTCATGGACGGGGCCTCGCCCGACGGCCTTCGGCTCCACGGCAAGAGTTCCGACTACCTCGGGATCACCGGCAAGCTGACGTACGAGGCCCGACTATTGGCCCGAGCCTCCGGTGGCCGGCGCACGGTGGACTACCGAACCCTTACCGTCGCCAACGCTGACACCGCCGTCCTGATCCTCGCCGCGGCGACCAGCTTCGTGAACTATCGGGACGTCAGCGCCGATCCTGTGGCGCGGGTGGCCCGAACGCTCGACGCCGTGGCCGGCCGGAGTGCCGACGCGATCCGCGACGATCACGTCCGCGACTACCAGCGCTGGTTCCGCCGGGTTTCACTTAGCCTCGGCGCGAGCCCCGACCGTTCCTCGCTCCCGACCGACCGACGGATCGCCGAGTACGCCAAGGGCCCGGATCCCGATCTGGCGGCGCTCTACTACCAGTTCGGCCGCTATCTCCTCATCTCGAGTTCGCGACCCGGCACCGAGCCCGCCAATCTCCAGGGAATCTGGAACGACAACGCCAACCCGTGGTGGGATTCCAAGTACACGATCAACATCAACCTGCCGATGAATTACTGGCCGGTGGAATCCGCCAACCTGGCGGAACTCGAACAGCCGTTGGAGAAGCTGGTGCGCGAGGTGGCCGAGGCCGGCACCGCCACGGCACGGGAGCACTGGGGCGCTCGGGGCTGGGTGGTCCACCAGAACACCGATCTCTGGCGCTCGACCACGCCGATGGATGGCCCGTCGTGGGGCGCCTGGCCGGTCGGCGGAGCCTGGCTCATGACCAATCTGTTTGAGCACTACCGGTTCAGCGCAGACCCCGCCGATCTCGAACGGATCTATCCACTGCTCCGGGACCAGACTCGGTTCCTGCTCGACATCCTGGTCCCTCACCCGACCAAGGGATGGCTGGTGACCGCGCCCTCCAATTCGCCGGAGAACTATCCGGGCTGGCCCGGCAATGGCGAGTTCTTCGATGAGGTGAGCGGCGGCAACCTGACCGCGCGAACCATGGCCGCGGGCCCGACCATGGACATGCAGATCATCCGGGAGGTCTTCGCGGTGTTCGACGAGGCCGCGAGCCGACTGGGCCGCGACCCGAGCCAGGTGGCAGAAGTTCGGGCGGCCCGGCCGCAACTGGCGCCCAACCAGATCGGCGGCCACGGCCAGATCCAGGAATGGCTGGACGACTGGCCGGAGATCGAGCCTGAGCATCGCCATCTGTCCCCACTGTGGGGGCTCTTCCCGGGTCGGGAGATCACACCCGACGGCACGCCGGCGCTGGCCACCGCGGCCGGGGTGACGATCACCCGCCGCGGGACCGGCGGGTGCGGGTGGTCGTATGCATGGAGAGCCGGACTGCAAGCCCGCCTTCGGAATGGACCGGCCGCGCTGGACCAGTTCCGCGGACTGTTGACGAGGTCCTCGCTCCCCAACCTTTTCTCCCTGTGTGGGCGAGCACTTCAGATCGACGGGAACCTTGGCGCCACCGCCGCCATCGGGGAGATGCTGCTCCAGTCACACCAGGGTGTCCTGGACCTCCTGCCAGCGCTTCCACCGGAATGGTCCACCGGTTCGGTCACCGGTCTCCGAGCACGAGGTGGCTTCGAGATCGATTTGAGCTGGGCAGGAGGGCG
>JAYUZK010000150.1:0-4337 GCA_043751835.1 Gemmatimonadota bacterium
ACCTCCGCCGGGGTCTCGATGTCGTGGCCGCCCGAGCCGATTCGCTCGGCCGCTTCATGGCCTCGTACGCACGCCTCGCCAAGCTGCCGCCGCCGACCCCGGGTCCGGTCAACATCGCGGCTTGGGTGAGCCGGGTGGTTCTCCTCGACCAGCGCCTCCCGGTCGTGGTGACGGCCGGACCCGAACTCACCATCCAGGCCGACGGTGACCAGCTCGACCAGGTCCTCATCAACCTCGTCAAGAATGCCATCGAGGCCTCCCTCGAAACCGGATCCGCCGTCGCCGTCGACTGGGCCGATCAGGGCGATACGGTCGAAATCGGGGTGCGGGACGAGGGCCCGGGCCTCGCCTCCACGGCCAACCTCTTCGTGCCATTCTACAGCACCAAACCGGGTGGCAGCGGCATCGGTCTGGTGTTCAGCCGCCAGGTAGTCGAAGCCCACGGCGGCCACTTGACCGTCGCCAACCGAACCGGCCACCGCGGGGCGGAAGCCCGGATCATCCTGCCCAAACGGCCTGCCAGGGACGCCTAGCCTAACGTCCAGATATTCGGTAGAATGGGTCCCACTTCCCCAGGAGCGCATGGAGTCTCATCCGGAGTTCACCCTCGGCGGGTACATGACCCGCCACGATCGCGCTGCCGCCTTCGGCGGTGTCGACGGGCATGCCTACTCCTGCGCTCCCTATGTCGACGATGAGCCGGACGCTCGCGGGCTCTACGGTGGGGCATTGCTGTTCGTCCGCTGGGACGCGGACGGCGCGCATCCGGCCGGCCACGTGGAGAGCGGCATTCTGGCCTGGGGCAAAACTCCCGCGGAGGCCGAGGAACGGCTCGGCAGCCTCTCCCTGTACGATGTCAAGGAAGCGCTCGACGAGGCCATTCGCGCCCGGCCGGAGGGCTGGTAATGCCCCGTCAGGGTTTGGTGCTCGCCCGCATGGGGTCGAGCTACCGCATTGCAACCCCCACCGGTCTGGTCGACGGGGTCCTGCGCGGCAACTTGAAGCACCAGGACAAGGACAAGATCGTGGTCGGGGACCGGGTCAACTTCGACCGCGTGGATGATCACGGAACGGCGGGGATCACCGGGGCGGAACCGAGGCGGAACGTGCTGGAGCGCCGCTCGATGAACGGCCGGACCGCGCGCCCGATCGCCGCGAACCTCGATCGCGTCCTGGTTACCGCCTCGGTCGCCGAGCCGAAGCCCAATCTTGGCTTGATCGACCGGCTGCTCGCGATCGCCGAGGCCAATGAAATCCCCGCCGGCCTGGTGATCACCAAGATTGATCTCATGCCCTACGTCGACCTGAGCCTCAGGTTCAAGAGTGCCGGCTACCCGATCTGGCCGGTGAGTATCCGCACGGGGGAGGGAATCGAGGAGCTGCGGCTGGCGCTCAAGAGTCAGGTGACCCTGCTCACCGGCCCGTCCGGCGTCGGGAAGTCGAGTCTCTTGAACCGGCTGCAGCCCGGACTCTCACTCAAGACCGCGGAGATCTCGGCCAAGATCCAGCGAGGGAAGAACACCACCGTCACCGCCGAGATGGTACCGCTCGACGGGGGTGGCTTTCTGGTCGACACCCCGGGCTTCAGCGCGGCCGGGCTCTGGGGCATCGAACCCCGCGAGGTCGCCCGGTGTTTCCCCGAGATGCGCCGGTTTCTCGCCACCTGCAAGTTCCCCGACTGCCACCATCTGACCGAACCCGGCTGTTCCGTCCGTGAGGCCGTCGAGGTCGGTATCGTGCCGGCCGATCGGTACGAGAGCTACCAGTCGCTCTTCAAAGAACTCTCCGATACGCCCCGGCACTGGGAATAGGATCATTCCTCCCGCTTGAGCGTCCACCGGCTGGTGTCCCGCCGGTCCACCTTGTCCATCATCCGGTCGAACGCCTCCTGCAGGTCGATCTTCTCGCGGTTGGCCATGCAGATCAGCACGAACAGGATGTCGGCCATCTCCATCCCGAGCTCGGCGTCCGGCTCTTCCTTCTTCTTGGACTTCTGACCGAATCGGTGGTTGACCTCGCGGGCGAGTTCACCAACTTCCTCGGTGAGGCGCGCCATGTTGGTCAGCGGATCGAAGTAGCCTTCCTCGAACCGCGAGATCCAGGAGTCAACTCGCTGCTGGCATTCCGTGAGGGACATCGCCGACTCCTCGCACCGTGAAAATGGAGTATCTTGATTGGCCAAAGATACCTCCGACTCCACCCTCTGACGCCCAATCTCTCATGCGCTCTCGCGACCAGATCCTCGCCAACCTGGAAAGCATTTACCGCGAGTCCTACGACCGGGCTCGGACTACCGAGGACGCCAACCGGATGGCCGATCTCGACTGTGCCTTCGTCCGCGATCAGCTGTCGATGGAAATACTGCTTGACATTCGGGACCTCTTCTCGGTCGCCCCGGCCACCAAGGAAGGCCCGACGGCCCTTGAGAAACTCGAATCCTTCCGCCGGCTCGCCAAACTGCGGTGATCGGAGCCCTCATGCGTCGTCTGTTCGTGGCGGGAGTGCTCGCGGCCGCGGCAAAGTGGTGTTCCGGGCACCCTAGGGGCGGAGTTGCAGGATCCGGCGTTCGGCGTTGGACGTGACCAGCATGGCCGATAGTTCATCTCCATCCGCCGTGAACCATGGCGACGAATCGAGGCCGCCCGCCAGCTCGCGCTGGAGGCGGTCCGTCCTCGCTGCGGTGGTAGTCCCGCTCGCGGGAATTGGCCTGGCCCTGAGTCTGCTGGCCTTGACTGACGACCGCGAACTCGCCGAAACCGTCGTCGCCTACGCCGTGGGCGCCCTGCCACTCGGGGCCTTGCTCGGTGCGGCCGCGGCTCGATTGAACGGCGGCCGATTGCGGATCGGCGGTGCCCTGGTTGCGGTCATCGGCGCGCTCGTCGCGGCCCAGTTCCTGGCGATGATCCGGTTCTATCTCGCCGGCGCCCGCGGGTTCCTGTCGCTCGCCGCGGCACCCTATACGGCCGAGGTGCTGATGGTGGTCGGCTCGCTCCCGGCCACCGCATGGGTCGGTGCCAGGGCCGCCGGTCGTCGCTGGGATCGAGGGGCCGGGCCGGCGCTCGCACGCGCGGGACTGGTCGGTGCCTTGGTCTCGCCGATGGTTGGCGCCGGACTCATCGCGGTGAAGCTGGTGGGCGGGATCCCGTTCCTCGATCCGGTCGTCCAGTGGATCGTCATCGTGGCGGTCGTCGCCGCCTTCGCCAGGCGGCGAGACCGCGCTACGATCTCGTAGGGGCGGCTGCTCGCGCCGGTCCGTTCCGGCGGCTAAATTGCGGCCCAATCAGGATGCCGGCAACCGACCGGCTCGACCCGACACCCAGCAACCCCCGGACCATCATGGCGACTCGCACGTCTCCCCGAGCCCGAACCGCCGCCCGCCTCGAAAAGGCCGACCTCCTCGAGATGTACCAGACGATGCTGCTCTCCCGCCGCCTCGACGACAAGGAGATCCAGCTCAAGCGCCAAAACAGGATCTTTTTCCAGATCTCCAGCGCGGGGCACGAAGGAATCGGGGTTGCCGCCGCCCGGGTGCTTCGCCCTGCCTACGATTGGTTCTACCTCTACTACCGCGACCGGGCCTTCTGTCTCGCCATGGGCATGACGGCCACCGAGATGCTCCTGTCGGCGGTGGCCGCGGCGGACGACCCCAACTCGGGCGGCCGCCAGATGCCCTCGCACTGGGGTCACAAGGACCTCAACATCGTCACGGTGTCGAGCCCGACCGGCACCCAGTTCCTCCAGGCTGTCGGGGCAGCTGAAGCCTGGGTCCGCTACACCAACAACGATCAGATCGCCGACCGCGATCAGCACGTCAAGGGTGATGAGGTCGTCCTGGTCACCACCGGCGACGGCACCACCAGCGAAGGCGAGTTCTGGGAGTCGCTCAACAGCGCGTGCAACCTGAAGCTTCCGATCGTCTACCTGGTCGAGGACAACAAGTACGCCATCTCCGTCCCGGTCGAGGTGAACACCGCCGGCGGGTCGATTTCCAAGCTGATCACCGGCTTTCCCGGCCTCTACATCCAGGAGGTGGACGGCTGCGATGTCCTCGCCTCCTATGACGTGATGCAGAAAGCCGTGGACTACGCCCGTCAACGCAAAGGCCCCGCGCTGGTCCACGCCCATGTGATCCGCCCCTACAGCCACTCACTCTCGGATGACGAAGTCGGCTACAAGCCGGCGGCTGAGCGGGAGGATGAGGCGGCCCGGGACCCGGTCTTTGCGTTCCCGAAGTATCTCGTCGCCCAGGGGATCGCCAGCGAGGCCGAGATCGAGGTGATCAAGAGCCGGGTCGAAGACGAAGTCGAAGTCGCCACCGCGACGGCGCTCGCCTCGCC
>JAYUZK010000151.1:0-4508 GCA_043751835.1 Gemmatimonadota bacterium
GACGATCGTGTGGCGGGCCGAGGACGTTCATCACTTCGCGATGTCGATGCGGCCGGACTATCGCTATGAAGGCGGGCACTTCGGCGGCGTCAGCGTGCACACGCTCTACCAACCCGGCGACGAGGCCAGCTGGGGCGGCGGGGTGGCGGTCAAGCGGACCGAGGTGATGCTGCAGTGGCTTGACGGGTTGTTCGGCCGCTATCCCTGGCCGCAGATGACCAACGTCCATCGAATCGAGGGTGGGGGGACCGAGTTCCCGATGATGATGCATAACGGCTCGCCGGGGCAGGAGCTGATCCTCCACGAGGGCGGGCACAACTACCTGATGGGGATCCTGGCCAACAACGAGTGGAAGGAAGGGTTTCTCGACGAGGGCTTCACCAGCTTCCAGACCACCTGGTGGGCCGAGACCAACAAGGCCCACGCTTCCGATCCGGATTTCGAACGATACGGCACCCTCGAGCGGCAGATCCTGCTGATGGATGTCGACGGCTGGTCGGAACCGACCAGCTACCAGAGCGAGTTCTATCGGGATTTTCTCACCTACAACACGATGATCTATGGCCGGGGCGAGCTGTTCTATCACCAGTTGCGGGAGATCGTCGGGCCGGAAACGATGCGGGCCATCCTTCGGGCGTACTACGCACGGTGGAAGCTCAAGCATGTGGACGAAGCGGCGTTCCGCCAGGTGGCGGAGGAGGTCTCCAAGCGCGATCTGTCGACTTTCTTCGGACAATGGCTCCACGGGGTGACCCGGTACGGGTGGTCGGTCGGGCGGGTGACGTCGCGGCGGGAGCGCGGGGTCGGCGGGCGGGAGCAGTGGCGAACCCGGGTCGAGGTGCGGCGGGAAGAGCCAGGCGTTTTTCCGGTCGAGGTCGTGGTGCGGTCACGGGCGGATTCCGCGGTCCGGCGGATCGAAGGACTGGCCGAGCGCGAATGGGTCGAATTCGTGACGGCGGGCCGGCCCAGGGAGGTCGTGGTCGATCCCAGGGTACGGGGGCATGACTGGAACATGCTCGACAACCGCAAGACCCGGTCGTTGCTGGGGTGGACCCGATCGGCGCCGGCCAAGCTGGCGATCGACCGGGTATTTTCGACCCGGAGTTACCGGGACGGCGTGGCGCGCGAGGTAATACCGACCGTGTGGTACAACGATGCCGGTGGCGTGATGGTCGGGGGCCGGATCCGGTCCAACTATCTCGGCCGCTTCAATCAGTCCGTGTACGAGCACAGCGTTGCCATTCGGGATTGCTGTGATCACAACGCCCGGGCGGCCAATCACTGGTCGTTTCGTCTTCGCAATCCGACCTGGCTCTCCGGGCCGAGACTCAGCACCGAACTCTCGACATTCCACATCGAAGGGCGCCAGGGCGCCACGATCGGGTTCGAACGGCAACGGCGTGGGCATTCGGGCTTCGGACCGACTACGACCTCGGGGCTCTCGCTCCGGTGGATGGCCACCTACGACAGCCGCTATCTCGACCCGGCGCTGTACGACAACGCCGGGACGGTGGAGGGGACGTGGTCGATCCGGTCGGTGGAGCGGCGAGGCGCGTGGCTGGTGCGCGGCGCCACGTCGCTCGGTGCGGGGGTGGAGTATCGAAACCGCGGCGCCGGCTTGTCGACCGATGACCGCTATGATGGGCAGGCCTATATCCGGGTGTTCGGCGAGGCGACGGCGCGGCGGAGCTTTGGTGCGCGACAGTCAGTCGGGCTCAGGCTCTTTGGCGGGTGGCTGGAGGGAACCGGGGGAAACGATCCGGTCCGTCAGCGATGGTTCTACCTCTCGGGTGCCGATCCCTACCAGCAGTTCGACAATCCGTTCGTCCGGTCGCGGGATGCGATCCTCACCGGCGACGTCCACTTCCAGACGCCGGGCGGCGGCAACGTCCGCGGGCTCGAGCGGAATGTGGCGGTCACTCGGATGCTCGCGGCCAACGGGGAGGTGGAGCATGCCTTCCTCCGGCGGCCGAAGGCCGGGCTGTTCCGGGAGGGCCGTGTGGCGGCGTTTGGCGATATGGCGCTGACCAATGGGTTCTTCAGTTACAACGGTGGGGGACGGGTTGCGGGGGATTTCGGGCTCGGCCTTCGTTTCACCCACTCGATCGGGCAGACCACGTTTGTGACTCGATTCGACGTCCCGATCTTCGTGTCGCATCCGGACCGGTCGGTCGGCGGGGCACCGGGGGACCGTCGGTTCGGGTTCCGGTGGACTGTGGGCGTCGGGCCCGGTTTCTGAAGGAGCTGGCGTGGGTGTGAGGCGGGGAGGGCGAGCGGATGCTCGCCCTTGCGGGACGGCGTTGTGGGATCGTCGGCGTAGGGGCGGGCATCCGCCCGCCCCAACGCGAGGGGCGGCTCCCCGGCGGGGCGGGGGCGGGCGGTCCGGATCGCGTTGGCGAGATCGGCGATGGTCACGGTGAGCAGGGCGAATTCGCCGAGCTGGGGATCGACGCGGCCGGCGCGGAGGTCGACCGCGAGTCGCCCGCAGAGCTCGGTGGCCCGCTGGACTCGAAACCGTTCCTCGAAGGCGGATCCGGCAGGCTGGTGCGCCGACTGGAGCTTGCCCCAGACATCGAGCCGGACGTCGTCGAGCCAGCCTTTGAGACTTTCCAATTCCGGAAGCGACGCTGCTCCAGGGAGGGCGGGATCAGCGGCGGGGCGGATGGCGGCCTCAAGGGCGGTGACGCGGGCTTGGAAGGGAACGTCGCTCATCGGCTTTCTCCTGCCTCGGTGATCGGGCGGTCGAGCGAGACGCCGCGGAACCTACAGCCAGCCGGGCGGAGACGCCACCGGGGCGGATTGCCCTGCCACCACGATCCGTGAGACGGAGAACAAGCGCCACACGGAAATCTGGATGGTGGCATCGGGCGGCGGGGAGCCGATCCGGATGACGTCGCCGAGCACCGAGAGCTCCGGCCCGAGGTGGTCCCCCGAGGGCAAGTTGTTGCTGTTCAGCTGATGGTCGACACCGCGTTCCCGATGGTCCGTTTCTGGACCGCTTCGGCGGTGCCGGTTACCACGACCTCCTCGAGCCGGGTCGGGGCCGGGGTGAGCGTGATCCGAAGATCGGCCGCTCCCGCCTTGACCGTCTCGGTTTTCGGTTGGTACCCGATCCGCTGGAAGGTCAGCGTGATCGAGCTTCCCGACACTCCGGTCAGCCGAAACCGGCCACGCCCGTCGGTGGATATCGCCGAGTTGCTGCCGGCGATCGCAACCCGCACCAGCGGTAGCGGCGTCAGGCTGCTGCCGTCCACCACGGTCCCGGCCACCTCGGACTGCTGAGCCATCAGCGGCGTCGGGGCGAGACAGATGAGCCAGGCGGCGACCGTCGCCAGGCGCCCGATGATGGGGTGGGGTCCCGTCTCGGGGGCGGTCGGGCGGAGAACTGGTGGCATCATGGGGTGCCTCCGTGATGATACGTGGGCGGCGACGTTCGAATGCGTCACCGAGGCCGGGCGAACGATGTATTACATAATTGCTAGCGGTCGACTGCCCGGTCCGCAAGGAACGACCGAGCCAAGTCTCAGCGCACGGCGGCCGGCTCGGCGACCCGGCGCCGCGCCGTGGCGAGCAGCAGCGAGGTTGAGTCGCCACGGGTCCATTGGTCGATCAGGCGACCGTAGCGGGCTCTGGCTCCAGCCTCGTTCCCGGCTTTGGCTTCGAGGTCTCCCGACAGGACCATGGTCCAGAACAACTCGAACTCCGCCTCAGACCCGAACGCGGGACCGGCGAGGACCGAGTCGGCCAGCCGGCGGGCCGGGTCGATCTTGCCGGCGTTGGCGAGCGCCGCCACCCGCCGGAATGAGATCAACTGTTTGATCTGGCCGCCTGCGGCGGTCGCGAGGAGCGCGGTGGCCGAGTCGGCGCGACCCTTCGCCGCCAGCAATTCAGCGTCGAGGAATGCGGCCGCCTCCCGGTCGGTCCGGTTGAGAGAATCCATGATGGCATGAATTCCATCCGCCAGCTTCTCGGCCTCAGGGATCCGGCCCGCCCGGACCAGCCCGTACCCGAGCAGGGCGCGGAAACCGGGCGAGATCAAGGGCCCCAGGTTCTCCACCGCCCGGTCGAGTGCCCGGTCCGCCTCGGCGTGTTCGCCGATCAGGAGGAGCGTCAATGCTTCGAACAGGTAGCCCCGGACCAGACTGGTTTGGCCGCGTTCCTTCTGCTGACGGGCCGCGTCGATCGCCTGTCGGAAGGCGCCGACCGCTTCGTCCAGGCGACCCTGCCACACCAGGAGGAAGCCAAGCCCCCGGTAGCCCAACCCGCGATCGTAGAGGTCGGTACGGGCCAGCATCCGGCGATACACGGCGTCGGCATCCGCCAGCCGGTTTTCGGCGACGAGCAGGCCGGCGTACTCGTTGGCGACGTTGCCCCGAATCAGAATCAGGCTGTCGATCCGGCCGGCCTGCTCGTAGTGGCCGAGGGCCACCGCGTTTCGGCCGAGCGTCTTGGCGGCGGTGGCCAGGTTGATGTGGGTGTTGACCGAGACCGAATCGAACCGGAGGGCC
>JAYUZK010000152.1:0-5785 GCA_043751835.1 Gemmatimonadota bacterium
ACCTTCGGGCCCGCGCTGGTCTGGAAGGTCTCGGCGCCCGGGACCACAAACCACTGTATCGATGTGAATTGGCCCCCGAGCCCGCTACAACCTTCGGTCCGTTCGAACCAGGCCGCGTAGGCCGGCTGAGGCGCCAGGGGGACAGCGCCCACCGGCAACTCGGGTTCGGACGGGGCAAAGGCCGAGCAGCCCCCGAAAGCGACCACCGCAAAGGACAGCTGGCGGAGCCGTTTGGCGAAGGTTGGTCGGTTGTGGTGGCGACGCGACAAAATCTGCACAGGCTACCGTCGAAGATTTCGACTGTCGAAGAAGCGAACTATATGCCATTTTCCGGTCTGGAAGCCGGTCTGTCAACCCGCTAGAGGATGTCGCCATGCCGTCACGTCGAGAGTTCCTGGGTTCGGTCGCGGCTTCGGGGGCCGTTGTGGGAATCGGGGCGGGGTGGTCGCCGGAGTTGCCGATCCTGGCGGCGGACGGCGGCCAGCCGGCCCCGGTGCCGGCCCCGATCGCTGCCCTCCAGTCGATGAAGAGCCAGATGGTGCCGATCACCGACGCCGAGCGGGTGGTCCGGATCGAGAAGGCCCGTCGGCTGATGGCCGCGCAGCAACTCGACGCGATCATCCTCACGGGCGGCACGTCGCTCCGCTATTTCACCAATATCGAGTGGGGTTTGAGCGAGCGGCTCCTGGCCGTGGTGATTCCGGCGAAGGGCGGCGCGTTTCTGGTGTCGCCGGCGTTCGAACGGGACCGGGCGATGGAGCAGGTGGCGGCGAGCCCGTTAGGCCGGGACGCCGAGGTGATGACGTGGAACGAGCATGAGAGCCCGTTCGACCTGGTGGCGTCCGGCCTCAAAGCACGGCGCGCCACGGGCACGGTGGGCTTCGAAGAGACGGTGCGATTCGTCTTCAGCGACAACATTGCCCATGCGCTGCCGGGCACCCGGTTCACCAGCGCCACCGCGGTCACGGCGGGGTGCCGAATGGTGAAGAGTCCGGCGGAACTTGCCTTGATGCGCCTGGCATCGCAGGTGACGCTCAAGGCATACGAGGCGGCCTATCGATCGCTGAAGGATGGGATGACCCAGGACGATTTTGGCAACCTGGTCCGGATGGCGCACGATCGTCTCGGGTTCAGCGGCGGCGCCGGCGTCCAGGTCGGGAAGTACTCCGCGCTGCCGCACGGATCGATCACGCCCCAGGTGATCCGCGAGGGTTCGATCCTGCTGATCGACGGTGGATGCAGCGTCGGCGGGTACTCGTCGGACATCAGCCGCACTTTCGTGCTGGGGAAGGCCACCGACCGGATGAAGCAGGTGTTCGAGATCGAGCACCGGGCGCAGACGGCGGCCCTCAAGGCGGCCCGCCCCGGGGTATCGGCCGGCTCGGTGGATGCTGCGGCCCGCAAGGTGATCGAGGAGGGCGGGTTTGGTCCGGCGTATAAGTACTTCAGCCACCGGGTGGGCCACGGGTTGGGGATGGACGGCCACGAGTGGCCGTACCTGGTCAAGGACAATCCGCTGCCGCTCGAGCCGGGGATGACGTTCAGCGACGAGCCGGGGATCTACATTGTCGAGGAGTTCGGGATCCGGCTGGAGGACGACATGGTCATCACGGAGAGCGGCGCCGAACTGATGACGCCGCAGAGTCCCTCGCTCGAGACCCCGTTCGCTTAGGCGGCCTTGAGGAGGCCGGTGGCCCAGCTCGAGGCGGTGAGGTAGGCCTCCTGAACCAGGCCCGGCGCGGTGCCGAGTTGCGCGGCCAGGGATTCGATCCGCTCCCAGTCGCCCCGTTCCTGGGCGATGGCGAGGTCGAGCACCGGCCCGAAGGGTGGCTCGTGGCGAAGAAGGCCGGCCGCCAGCTCGGGCGAGACCGACATTGACTCCACCACCCGGTCGAGCGGCTCGTCCATCACCGCGTCCATCATCGACAGCAATCCTCCGAAGAACAGTTCGAGGTCGGCCCGGTCGAGTCCAGCCGGTCCGGCCAGCAGTTCGGCCAGCCGTGCCCGCAGGAGCGCGGTGGTGACCAGCTCCACCGGCTTCCCATCGGCGAGTCCGACCGTTGCCACGGCCGAGACCCATTTGCGGAGCTGGCCGACCCCGAGCAGCCTCAATGCGTGGCTGATCGTCTCGACCTGATGCCGCCAGCCGAAGCCCGCGGAGTTCAGGTACCGGAGGAGCCGGATCGAGAAGGCCACCTCCTGGCGGACGACGCCTTCGACTCGACTGAAATCGACGTCGTTCTGGGCGACTTCGCGGAGGAGCCGGAGGTAGTTGGCACGGCCTGGCACCGGGGCGCGACGACGCATCATCTCGGGCCGGCAGAAGAAGTAGCCCTGGAACATGTCGAAGCCGAGCGCCTCGGCCTGAGCGCGTTCCTCGTGGGTCTCCACCTTTTCGGCAAGCAGGGCGCAGCCGGATTCCCGCAGGCGGGCGATGGCGTCGGCCGATCGGCTTTCCGGAATCCGGAAGTCGACCTTGACGATGTCGGCCAGGTCGAGGAGCGGTTCGAACTCGGGGCGATAGACGAAGTCGTCGAGCGCCAGCTGGTATCCGTTGCTCTTGAGACGCTCGCAGGCGGCCACGACCTGCTGGTCTGGCTCGATCGATTCGAGGAGTTCGATGACTGAACGGCCGGGCGGCAGCAAGGTGTATAGCTCGTTGAGGAGGACCCGGCGGGACAGGTTCACGAACGCCAGCCGCCCCTGGGTGAGCTCGTCGAAGCTGAAACTCATCACGCTCCGCTCGAGCCCCTGGCTGGCCGCGAGATCGATGTCCGTGGCGGAGAAGAAGTTCTCGGGGCCGGAGCGGAACAGCAGCTCGTAGCCATGGACGGCATCGGCCCGATTGAAGATGGGCTGCCGGGCGATGAAGACGTCTGCTAGGGCCATGTGGCCAGTTATCGGCAGGCCCGGTCCGAAAATGAGCCAGAAGCGTCTAATGGGGCTCCCGACCGGCCCGCTCGAGCGAAGAACGACCCGCTGCCACCACTTGGTTCGGACCCGAAGGCCTGGGCCGCCGGCCAATTCCTGGCCGAGCACCTCGTAGACCAGTCGAAGGTGTTCGGAGGTCGGGCGGCGGCGACGAACACCTCGACCGACCGGTGGTGGGCGGCGAGAGCGGTGGGCCAGTCGGCAGTCAGGCGCATGGCGTCATCTCTGCTTCGAGGGTCAGTGAGGGACGGGCAGGTATTTCGGGGGGACCCGGTTACCGGCTCGTTCATCGTCGAAGACCCAGCCCAGCACCCACCAGCGGTGCCCATCCCAGTAGAGCTGAATGCTGTTGATCCCGCGGCTGAAGGACTTGCCGCCGGGTGTCTCGGCGGATTCGTAGGTGCTCCAGACGTGAGCGAGCGAACCGATCTGCTCGGTGACCCGGTGGATCTCGTGCTCGAAGAACCCGCGCTTGCGAGGGCCGAGCCCGCCGCGGCGATAGTACTCCGCGAGGGTGATGACGGCGACCGTGGCCGTTCCGTCGGCCTTCCGGTCGAGGAGGGTGACCTGGGCGTTGGGGTGGTGGAGCGACTGGTCGCGGGTCGGGTCGGGCAGGGAGCCGACCGGCCCGCTCACCACGTCGTAGTACGCTTTCATGATCCCGTCGAGGGTGGCGACGTCTCCGGCTTTCGGCGGAGGCTGAGTCGTCGGGATAACGGCAACTTGCGCTGCGAGTGGGTTGCTGATCGATCCGCCAAGCAATGCGGCGATCGTGAACGCGAGAGTGCGGGGCATGAGATCTCCTCGATCTTGGTCAGGGATAGTGACGCGCGGGGCCGATCCTCCGGCTCAAGTATCTCCCCAGTAACGCCGCTTCCGGGCCGGCGTGGCTCGCGGCTTCGGGAGCTTCTCCGGCTCGAGCCAGTTCACGACCAGCCGGTCGAGGTACTGACGCAGGATCTCCTTGGCGTTCGGCTGCTCCCGCACCACCGACATCAGCCACCGGAGCCGATCGAACCCCGCCGCTCCGGTCATCCGGTTGCTCAGGAGATAGCCTTCGGGGAACGTCTTCGAGGTGAAGCCGAGGGTCAGGGAGTCGAGCCGAATCGTCCCGGGAATGGTGCCGGCGAGGTCGGTCTGCCGGACGTTCTGGTACCCGATCTCGAATCGGTACGAGTCGGCGACCGGGTAGGGCGTAAACGTCGCGAGCTTTTCGATCGCCGCCTTCGCCGCCCGCTCGATCGCCCGCTGGACCTCGGCCTGGGGGATCAGGGCGGCCTCGGCTCGGGTGGTCGCCCGCTTGACGACGGCGTATTCGGCGTTCGGCAACTCCTCCTTGATCTGTCCTTCGAGCACATCATCCCCGGCCACCATGATGACGGGGATCCGGAATCGGGCCGAAGAGTGGGCGATCAGCGCGCTCTCGGTAATCCGCTTGCCGTTGACGGTCATCACGGGCTCGAGCGTGACCGTGTGCGCCATGAAGCCGCGAGACCCGGCGCGCGCGTGCATCCCGACCGCGACGATGGCCTGGAAGGTCGAGTCGAACGCCTCGACGTAGGGGTCGTACTCCACGTCCCGGAAGAGAAAGGTGGCCCGCTTGTCCATCCGCTCCACGATGACATCGGGGCCTTCGGTGTTCCCGCTCCCGTGGGCGTCGGTGACGACGATCTCCCCGGCGCCCCCGGCTTTGAGCCCGCGGATGGCGGCGTTCAAGTCCGCCGTGATGAACCGCCGGTGGGCGAAGTACTCAGGATTGGGATAGAGGACTTGATTCGGTTTCGAGACGCCGGAGGAGCCTTCCATGTCGACATAGATCAGCACCTTCGGGCCCACCGCCCGCGGCGCCGGGCGAACCGTATCCGCGACGGCAACCGTCGCGAGGAGCAAGGCAAGGAGCATCCGATAATTCCCGGCGGCAGGTGAGTGCTGTGACGACGTCTTCGGTGACGGCGACCAGTGGATCAGAACATCGGGCGAGGGCCGAGGGTTGTCAACGGACGGCTGCTTTCCAGCATGACGTTCAGGCCCCTTGACGGCGGCCTCCGTCGGCATATCATTTCCTCTAGTGTTGAGGACATAATGAGATGAGGGCCTGATCGACAATGCCGGCCGATGAGCTCGACCTTCTCCAGGGCACCCTGGACCTGTTGGTCCTCCGGGCCCTCTCGTTCGGACCCCGTCACGGCCACGCGGTGGCGCGGTTCATCCGCCAGGGCTCGGGACAAGCGTTCCGGATCCTCGATGGCGCCCTCTACACCTCACTCCATCGGCTCGAGGCCCGGGCCGCGGTCGGGGCCAACTGGGGGCTCTCCGATCGGGGAAAACGAGCCAAGTTCTACGACCTCACTGCCGCCGGTAGACGAGAGCTCCGAGACCAGGCCTCGAGCTGGGCCCGGTATAGCGCCGCCGTAGGCCTCGTCCTCAAAGCCGCCCCCCAGGAGTAACGAAGGAGCAATCGATGCCGGAACCGAGCGAGCCAATGTGGCGGCGGTATCTCCGCTTCTTCGGACCTAACGTCAAGGGCGACATCGACGAGGAACTCGGATTCCACTTTACCGAGCGGATCGATGAGCTCCGCGCTCAAGGGCTCGCACCCGACGCGGCCCACCGCCAGGCCCTGGCCGAGTTCGGCGACGTCCCGGCCATTCGCGCGGAGCTCCACCGGATCGATCGCGAGGCCCACCGTCGCCGGCGACGACGGGTATCCGTCACGACGGCCGTCGGCGGCCTCGGGCTCGATCTTCGGTTCGCGCGCCCAGCTCCATAGCGTCAGCGACGGATACTTCGGCGCCTTGGGCATCAAGGTATCTCGGGGGCGACCGTTCGCCGCGATCGACCATTTCGGCGCCCC
>JAYUZK010000153.1:0-4678 GCA_043751835.1 Gemmatimonadota bacterium
CGATGGTACCCTCGATCCGGCGAGCGATGGCCCTGCCAACGACGCCCCGGAAGATCAGAACCGCGCCGGCCACCAGCGTGATGAGGCTGGCCACGATAACGGGGGCGATATCGCCGGGATCCATCAGGCATTTCCTTTGCGTTCTACCGCTTGTCCCTCGCGCCCCTGGGTGAAAAGCCGTTCGGAAAAATCGACCCGTTCTTCGAGATCGAGAAGGCGGTGATTGGACTCCTCCAGCTCCGCCACGCGGGCTCGAAGCTGGCCAATTTCGTTGACGAGGCCCGGATCAATGGACTTGCCTTCGATCCGGCGGGCAAAAGCCCGCGCCAGCGGCCAGAGTACCGCCCCCGCAACGATCACCGCGACAATCAGGGTAACCGCGATCAGCACGGCTTCCGGAGGGCCGCCTCCAAAGACGATCTCGGGTGGAACCGGGGGAGTCGGGGGCACGGGAATCGCCTGAATCATGAACGCGGTCCTTCCCCTTCAATCGCGGCGGGCGCCTTGCCGGCCAGCAACCGCTCCGTGAAGTCGAGCCGTTCATGGACCTGATCGAGCTCCTGGCGGAGCCGTTCGAGTTCCTCGAGCACAACCGGGTCGGTCCCGTTCAGGGCGGCCAGATTCGGCGGCGTCTCGCCGCGAATCCGGGCCGCGATCGCTTTGCCGATCGGGCTGTAGGCAATCAAGGTCGCGGCCCCCCCACCGAAGATCAGAACGATGGCCAGTATGTCTTCCACTATTTGCTCCCACCCGCCGTGGCTTCACTCCGCTGAGCCAGCAGGCGCTCGCTGAAATCGAGCCGCTCCTCGGTGTCCCCCAGGCGTTGCTGCATCTGCTCGACCTGATGCCTCAGTTCAAGCAGCTCGTTCATCACGTCCGGATCGGCGCCGGCATGGTGCCCCTGGATCCGGCGGGCCAGCGCCTGGCCAACCGGACCGTTGAAGATCCGGACTCCGGCCCAGCTCATGGCCGCAATCCCGATGATCCCCGTGACCATTCCCCCCAATGGGATCAACAGATCAGGGCCCATCACAATCTCCGTGGTATGAGGTATATCGACAAAGAGATACCGGATTGGACCGAGATTCCGTTTCAGCATTTGCAACGTTTCCTCAGCCTACGTCGCAACGTTGCAGGATGTTTCAGGTCCTGCCGAGGAGTCTGGCCAGGAACCGGCCGGTGTGACTGGCCTCGGCCATGGCGACCTGCTCCGGGGTGCCCGCAGCCACCACGGCCCCGCCTTTGTCGCCGCCCTCGGGCCCGAGATCGATGACCCAGTCAGCCGTCTTGATCACATCGAGGTTGTGCTCGATGACCAGGACGCTGTTGCCCTTGTCCACCAAGCGATGGAGCACCTCAAGCAGGAGTCGGACGTCCTCGAAATGGAGGCCGGTGGTCGGCTCGTCGAGGATATAGAGGGTCCGGCCGGTATCACGCTTCGAAAGCTCGGTGGCCAGCTTGACCCGCTGGGCCTCCCCGCCCGAAAGCGTCGTTGCCGACTGACCGAGATGGAGATAGCCAAGACCCACATCGTTCAGCAGTTCGAGCTTCTCCTTGATCCGCCCCTGGGCGGTGAAGAACTCGAGCGCATCGGTCACGGTCAGATCCAGCACCTCCGCGATGCTCCGACCTTTGTAGCGCACCTCGAGCGTCTCCCGGTTGTACCGCTTGCCCTTGCAGGCCTCGCATGGGACGTAGACGTCGGGCAGGAAGTGCATCTCGATCTTGAGGAGCCCGTCGCCCTCGCACGACTCGCAGCGGCCGCCCTTGACGTTGAAACTGAACCGGCCCGGGCCGTAGCCGCGCATCTTGGCTTCCGGCAACTGGGCGAAGAGTTCGCGGATCGGGGTGAACAGCCCGGTATAGGTGGCGGGATTCGACCTTGGTGTCCGGCCGATCGCGCTCTGGTCGATCTCGATCACCTTGTCGAGGTGGTCGAGGCCCTGGATCGTCTTGTGCGCGCCGGGCACGACCTTGGCATGGTAGAAGTGACGGGCGAGAGACTGATAGAGAATGTCGGTGATCAGGGTGGACTTGCCCGAGCCCGACACCCCGGTGACCGCCACGAAAACGCCTAACGGGATCTCGACCGTGATGGTCTTGAGATTGTTGGCCTTGGCGCCAACCACGGTGAGCAATCGCTTCCGATCAGCCGTGCGCCGGGGCGTCGGGACCGGAATGCGAAGCTCCCCACGGAGGTAACGCCCGGTGAGCGAGTCGCGGCTGGCCAGGACCTGAGCCACGTCGCCCTCGACCACAACCTCGCCGCCGAAGCGGCCGGCCCGGGGGCCGAGGTCGATCACGTAGTCGGCCGCCCGGATGGTGTCCTCGTCGTGCTCCACCACCAGCACGGTATTGCCCAGATCCCGGAGATCCCTGAGAGTCTTGAGCAGGCGCTCGTTATCCCGCTGGTGGAGCCCGATGCTGGGCTCGTCGAGAATATAGAGGACGCCGACAAGCCGCGACCCAATCTGGGTGGCGAGACGGATTCGTTGGGCTTCCCCGCCCGAAAGCCCGCCGGAACCACGGCCAAGGGTCAGATACTCGAGCCCGACGTCCCGGAGGAAGGTGAGGCGATCGCAGATCTCCTTGAGAACCGGGCCCGCGACTTCCGGATCGACCGCACCGGCCCTGCCCCGCGCCACCGGAATACCCTCGAAGAACTCCAGCGCTTGATCGACCGAACGATCGACCACGTTGCCGATGCTCTCGCCCCCAACGAGGACCGCCAGGCTCTCGGGCTTGAGCCGGCGGCCACCACAGGTCCGGCACGGCATCTCCACCATGAACTCGCCGAGTTGCTGGCGCATCGCGTCGCTCTGGGTTTCGTAAAAACGGCGCTCGACGTTTCGGAGGATACCCTCCCACTTCGATTCGTACTCGCCTTTGGACTTCGGTCCGTCGAGCTGGAACTTGAACGTCTTCCCCGCGACGCCGCCGAGGAGCAGGTCGCGGGCCGCCGCCGGGAGCGACTTCCAGGGATCATTGAGATCGAACTTGTAGGTTTTGGCCAGCGTCGGGAGAATCACCTTAAGGAGGTAACCGCTCGGTTCACCCCAGGGGAGCACGACGCCCTCGAGGATCGAGATGCTGGGATCCCCCAGTACCAACTCCGCCACGGCTTCGCGCCGGGTTCCGAGGCCGTGGCAGTCGGGGCACACGCCGAACGGCGAGTTGAAGGAGAACTGGCGGGGCTCGAGCTCCGGCATCGAGAGCCCGCATTTGGGACAGGCGAAGCGTTCAGAGAATACGACCGAGGACGGTGCCCGTCCTCCGGCCTCATGACGGATCACCTCGACCACGCCGTCCGCCGTCTTGAGCGCCGTCTCGATCGAGTCGTTGATCCGGGCCCGATCGGCCGCCCGGGCCACGAGTCGGTCCACCACGACGGCGACGTCGTGATTCTGGCGACGGTTGAGCTTCGGCGCCGCAGCGAGATCGTAGGTCTCGCCGTCGACCCGGACCCGGACGAAACCCCGCTTGCCGAGATCGTCGAACAGCTCGCGGAACTCGCCCTTCCGCCCCTGGACGATCGGCCCAAGGATCTCGATCCGGGTCCCCTCCGGCCAAGACATCACCGCATCGGTGATCTGCGAGGCGCTGGACCGGGTGACGGGTGATCCGTCGTTCGGGCAATGGGGAATCCCGGCCCGGGCCCAGAGGAGCCGCATGTAGTCGTAGATCTCGGTCACGGTTCCGACCGTGGACCGGGGATTGTTGCCGGTGGATTTCTGCTGAATCGAAATGGCGGGCGAGAGGCCTTCGATCGCGTCCACATCGGGTTTTTCCATCAAGCCGAGGAACTGCCGGGCGTACGCCGAGAGCGACTCGACATAGCGCCGCTGTCCCTCAGCGTAAATGGTGTCGAACGCAAGCGAGGACTTGCCCGATCCCGAGAGACCCGTGATGACGGTCAGCCGGTTCCGGGGAATCGAAACGCTGATGTTCTTGAGATTGTGTTCGCGGGCACCGCGAACCCGGAGGTATTCCTGGGCCATCCCCTGAACATATCCCGAAACGAGCCAGGCTTCAATCCGCGGATCGGCTCGATTCGCTGAGCGGTGGCGCCGGAGCTTGACCTGCGGGAGCGGAAGGCTAGAATGGCCGGGGCAACCTTCCCGAGGATCCGTGTGCGCCGCCCGCTGACCGTTCTGTGCATCGCCAGCTACCGCAAGGGGGATCAGTTCCTCGTGGCGGCGAAGAAGACCGGCGCCAAGGTCCTCCTGCTCACGTCCGAGAGTCTCAAGGACGCCGACTGGCCCCGGGAGGTAATCGACGAGATCTACCTGATGCCGGACGACGCGAAGAAGTGGCATATGCCTGACGTGATCAAAGGCGTGAGCTGGCTGGCCCGGACGGTGAAGATCGACCGGGTGGTGGCCCTCGACGACTTCGACGTCGAGAAGGCCGCGGCGATCCGGGAGCATCTCCGGGTCGCCGGCATGGGGGACACGACGGCGCGCTACTTCCGCGACAAGCTGGCAATGCGGACCAAGGCCCACGAGATGGGACTCGCCGTCCCCGATTTCGTCCCGATGCTCAACCACGACGAGATCCGCGACTTCCTGAAACGGGCGCCCGGCCCCTACCTCCTCAAGCCGCGGTCGATGGCGGCCACGATCGGGATCCGCACGATCGCCAACGGCGAAGAACTCTGGCCGATGCTCGACGAGCTCGG
>JAYUZK010000154.1:0-19106 GCA_043751835.1 Gemmatimonadota bacterium
CGGTTTCTGCTCGTATCCGGAAAACCGCTCGAGGAACCGGTGGCCTGGTATGGGCCGATCGTGATGAACACCCACGATGAGCTGCGGCAGGCGATCAAGGAGCTGGACGACGGAACCTTCATCAAGCACGGCTGAAGCGGCCGGCATCGCCGGCCTTCGCGCGATCGCGCTGTTCGAAGCGGGGAAGGGATTCCTGGTGCTGGCCGCAGGCACCGGCCTGCTGCTGTACGTCCATCGAGACATCCAGCCCTTCGCGGAGCACCTGTTGACTCACCTGCACCTCAACCCGGCAAGTCGCTACCCGCGAATCTTCATGCGACTCGCCGAGGCTGCGACACCCGGCCGGATCCGATTGTTGGCCCTCGGCGCCTTGGTGTACTCCGCCGCCCGGCTGACCGAGGCGTGGGGCCTCTGGCGGGCCCGGGCCTGGGCGGAATGGCTCGGCGTTGCCACCGCGTTCATCTACCTTCCCTTCGAGCTCCGGGCATCGATCGCGCGGCCCGGCATCGAGCCGGTCGGGGCGCTGCTCACCAACCTGGCCGTGATCGCCTTTCTCGGCTGGCAACTGCGGCGCCGCCGCTTGAAACGAGGTTCGTGATGGGGATTGTGCGCTGGATCGTGGCTGGCATGACACTGGTCACCCTGACGGGGGATCAGCTACCGGCAACTGCTGGAAATCTTTTTCACGGTGGCACATGACCCGACGTCACGGGATCGCCAAGGCCCGGACGTCGGGACCGAGTACCGCGCCATCGTGTTCTACCGGACCGACACGCAGCGGCTCGCGGCGGAGGGGTACGTTCGGGAACTCACGGCCGGGAAGCGGTTTCCCGCCCCGATCGTCACCGAACTGAAAGCGCTCGCCGCGTTCTACCCGGCCGAGGCATACCACCAGGATTACGCGGCCCGGCACCCCGATCAGGGCTACATCGTCATCAACGATCAACCCAAGATCGAACACCTCCGCCGAGCCTACCCCGCTCTGTTCCGGGTTCGCCCCACCGACTGAGCCTGCCGGGCGGGATCGACCAGCGCCGCCGAGCGGATCCAGGCCGGAACCGGCGCTGAGCCCGATGCCGCTCCGAGCTGAATCGTGAAATCCATCGCGTGCCGGCCGTGCTCCTGGGCGTCAGGCGTCGACATGGCCCAACCGGCGTGACCCCGGCGGTTCCCCCCATCGGCGCGGGACAGCAGGCCCACGCTTCGGCAGAGCGTTACCGCGAGCGCGCCGTCAGGCCGGTGCTCATACTCAAAGAAACCCGGCCACTCAAGCCGGAATGGTCGTTTGGGATTGGTGGACTCCACGAACCCGTGCGCCGGTGCGGTCGGAAGCGTGGACTCCTCGGGCCAGGAACGGTCGAGTTGCCCGGGGCCGCGGCGAGCCGACCCGAACGGCGTGCCGGCCACCGACTCCCGGAACAGCACCGCCGGCAGCACCACCCGAAGCCGGTGGTCATCGGCCCAGTTGTCGAACTCGATTCTGACCCGCATTGCGGCCCCGCCGGCCTCGAGCCATCCGACGGTCCGGCCCCGCACCAGCCCGCCGGCCGCAGGCGCCACGCTCCAGGTGGTTTCGATTCCACCCACGAGCGGCCCGCGAGCCACGACCCGGGCGCTTCCAATCCGAGCCCTGATGCGAGTGCGCTCATCGATGTCCGGCGTGTAGAGATCGCCGCGGTCGGGCTCGGATTCGATCTGCAGGAGATGCCGGTGGCTGATCCCGTGGGTCAAATCGTCGAGTCGGAACGAGCCGTCGGACTCCGCCGTGATGCGGATCAGGCCGTTCCCGATCCCATTCCCCACGGCCTCGACGGGGTTCGCCCCCTCAACGGACGGTCCGGCGTCATTCCCGACGCCAAACACCGACACCGGCTGGCTTGGGAGCAGGTCGAGCCATGCCGCCACCCAGACCCGATCCACTCGATCGAGGTCGGGATAGTGGGCCGGCGCGTCGACCCGCTCGAACCCCGGCGCCACCCGTAGCACCTGGACCGCCACCCGGTGGCCATCAGGCGCGGTCAGATGAAATGTCCGGTAGCCGAGCCCTTCGCGAGGCTCTCGATCGCCCGGAGGACCGACCAGTTCGTCCCGGTCAAACCACGTGGTCTCCGCGATCACCACGCCCGACCGGGCCCGCCGATCCGGATTCCACACCGCCAGCACCGGCTCGGCCCGGTCGGGATCCCGTCTGGCCCGGTCGGGATCGTGCCCGATCGACCGGTAGATGGCTTGCCGAATCGTTTCGGCGGCCATGTCCGCGACACCCGTCAAGCGGACTTCCTGTTCGGCAGCCACCGCGTCGGCGCAGCATCCCCCGATGGTATCGTGAAACTGGCTCTGAACCAGATCGCGCCAGATCCGATCCACCACGGGGCCGGCCGCGAGGCGGCTCGCTGTGACCGCCAGCGCCTCCGCGGCCGAATGGCGGCCTTTCATCCGGCTGCGGGTGGAGTGAATTCCCTGGAGGGACCAGACGTACCCGGCGGAATTCCTGAGTTCACCCGCGATCTCACCCGGTTCGATCGCCGATCGCTCCACAGCGGCGAAATATTCCGCCCAGCTGCTGAACCGAACCTCCGCGTCCGGCTCGAGCGCCCCGAGCCGCACGGCAAGTTCCGGAAGCGCCGGCGAGGGCGCATGATGGTCGGCGCCGACGGGAATCGCGATCTCGCGCGTCAGCGCCCGGGCCGTGAGCTGCAAGCGGAGCGCCTTCCATCGCGCCCGAAGGCCCCGCTCCTCGATCAGGGCCACACCGGCCTCGTAACCCTGCGGCGGCAAATGGTGGGTGAGAACCGATCCACCACTTGTGCCCCGCCAGCGATAGAGATCGCGCTCCTTCCCTCCGGGACGGCCCAGCCCGCGCCACACCACCGCCCAGCGGATGCCGAAACGACTCGCGAGATCAGGCAACCCGGCCGGGTGGCCGAACGCGTCGGGACTGTAGAGCACCGGCGCCTCGCCCCCGAACTCCCGGGCCATGGCGATCCCGATTTCCAGATTCCGGGTGAGTGACACCCCCGACGGAATCAGTTCGTCCGCCAGGACATACCACGGCCCGAGCGCGAGCTGCCCCCGGCGGGCCAGCGCCTCGATCGTGCCGCGGGCGCCCGGCACGATCGAGAGATAATCCTCGACCAGGATCATCTGGCCATCGAGATGGAAGCGCAGTCGCGGCGCCGACTCCAGCAGCTCGAGCAGCCGGTCCATCGCCGCCACCAGCCGGGCTGTGAACGCACTCCGGGTGAGATACCACTCCCGATCCCAGTGGACGTGCGGGATCAGATGAAAAGTGAGGCCCGTCATTCCGCCAGGATCTTGAGGCCCGAACGCCGCTCCGCCGGCACCGCGCTCGGCCGGCCCAGCGCCAGCCGGACGAACTCATCCCACCAGTCCCGCTGCGGTTCGTTCTTGTACTGATCCAGAGCGGCCCAGGTCCGTTCGTGGATCGCCGGCGCGCGGGCCGAGGCATCCTCGGGGTCGACGCCGCAACGCCTGAGCCACCGGCGGCCGATCTGTGCATGCAGCACCTCATCGGCCCAGTCAAAGTCCTGGAATTGGGCCGACAAGGCATCGCCGGCCTCGACCGCGGTCCGATACTCGAACCGCTTGCCCGTTTCCCCCGGCATCAGCGATTGCTCGATCGCGAACAGCATCGCCTGCCGCTCTTCGGCCGAGGCATGGAGATTGAGCCGAAGCGCGAACCCGACGTTGAGCGGAATCCGGGTCCAGTCGATCCCCCGCGCCTCGAGCGCCACGGTCCCCATCATCGCGTGGCGCATCTCGTCCCAGAGCTGGCGGGCATAGTCCCGATGGAACTCCCATGGCAGGTCGGTTCGTTCGACCATCACCGACGCCATCATCTCCGGCACATCCATCTCGAGCGCGCGTTTGCAAAGGAGCGCCAGGTTACGCTCATCGGCGGGCGCCGAGGGATCGTTGTAGATCACGTGGGGCGGAAACTCGAAGTTCCTCTGGCCCTGGAACCGGTCGTCGCGGCGCGGGGTAAAATCCGGAACGAACGGGGTATCTCCTCGAGCCCGTGGAAGGGTTCCGACCGGAGCCGCTTCCATGCCGGACACGCCGCCGGCCGCCGCGAGAAAGAGGACCAGGTGAGCACGCCAAGCGGCAACCCGCGCCACGACATCCGCCGAACCGGCGGTCATCGCGGCCAGGGCATCCTCGGCCCACCACAGCGCCTCCTCGAGTTCCGCCAGCGCAAACCGGATCACTCGGCGGGTGGGATGATCCACCAGGACATTGGCCCGGCGCAAATAGTCACGATATTCGGCCACGACCGCCCGGACCGCTACCTCGTAGACCCCGGCGATCAGCTCGGCGGTATCGCGGGCCCGGAGCAGTTCCTCGCAGAACCGGTCGATGGCGGGATCGGGCGCCTGCTCCAGGGCCGGCAGCGGATGGCGCATCTCCGCCACCCGCTGCCGGAGGCCCTCCACGTGCTCGGCGCACTGCCACTGGAGCAGGCCCAGCGCGCATTTCACTTCCCATTCCGGGGTCGCTGTCAGATGCGACACCGCAGTCCGCATGACGGCGCGCTCCAGCCATTGATATCGAAGCAGGCGGGCGACGGTGTCGTCCACGGAAAACCCGATCCGGGCGGCCTCGCTGTAGTTGCCAAGGCCGGCGAGTTCCGGGATCCCGATCGATGGTGCCCGGGACATGGGCGTCTCCTTCCTGATGCTAGGCCTTCTTCATCGCGGACCGGAGCATCGTGATCGCGGTGTAGAGCACCACGACCGCAACCAGCCAACGCACCGTGGTCAGCGGCAGCGATTTCACGATCAGTGCGGCAATCAGCGCGGCGGGCACCCCGCCGATGGCAAGGCCCAGCGACGCCCGCTGCCGATACGCACCGGCCCGGAGGAAGCGGATACCGGCCACCACCATCAGGAAGGCGCACGAGCCCATCATGATCGGGAATGCGGCCTTCGGGTTCATGCCCAGCATGCTGATCATGATCAGCGAGGGACCATAGAGCCCGATCCCGAGGGTCATGAGTGCGCCCAGGATGAAGTTGCCGCCGATTCCAAGCAGGAGTTTCGGTCCGACGAGCGCCAGCGCCTCACCGCCGCCGGCCACGATTCCGAGATTGGTGAGGGTGAAGAGCACCGCCGCGACCAGCAGGGCGAACCCCATGCCGAGTTGGATGGTGCGGCGGGGCCAGCCGGCTACCACGCCGGCGCCAAGCCATGCGCCGAGAATCGACGCGATGATCAGGAGCACCAGGGTCTTGAAGTCCATGTTGACGCTGGTGATGAAGACGAAGGCCTGGGCGATCGTCGGCAGCGTGTGGCCAACGTTCAGCGTCCCTGGAATCCGCTCGTCGGGCACCAGCTTGAGCAGCCGGTACATCGCCGTGGTCGGCGCGAACGAACCGATCCCGAGGGTGTCGAAGAAGTTGATCACGAAACCAAGGGCCAGGTGGGTCGCGGTCGGGGGGCCTTTGTCGTCGTCCGACTGAGGGCGGCCCAGGCGGTACCAGGTGACCAGGAAGACCGCCAGAAAGATGCCTAACGCCACCAACAGGTACACGATCCGGGGATCGGACATGGAGAAGTCCTTGGGGATTCAGGGTTGGGAAAGGCCCATGCGCCACAGTATGAAAGCATAATCGGTGGCGATCTCGCGGAGCCGGTCGTACCGCCCCGAGGCCCCGGAGTGGCCGGCCCCCAGGTTGGTGTGCAGCAGCAGAGGGTTCCCGTCGCTCTTGAGGGTCCGGAGCTTCGCGACGTACTTGGCCGGTTCCCAGTACATGACCTGGCTGTCGTTGAGCGAGGTCCGGACCAGCATCGCCGGATACCCGCGCGCTGCCAGATTGCTGTAAGGACAGTAGGCCCGGATCCACCGATACTCGGCCTCGATCGTCGGGTTGCCCCATTCCTCATACTCGCCGACGGTGAGCGGCAGCGTCGCGTCGAGCATGGTGTTGACCACATCCAGAAACGGGACCTGCAACAAGGCAGCCCCGCAGACGTCCGGACGGAGATTGAGCACCGCGCCGATCAGGAGCCCCCCCGCGCTCCCGCCCTCGATCGCCAGACGGGCCCGGTCGCTCCGGCCCGTGGCCACGAGGTGGTCGGCGGCGGCGATGAAATCGGTGAAGGTGTTCATCTTCAGGCCCATCCGGCCGGCGTCGTGCCAGGGCCGGCCCATCTCGCCCCCGCCCCGGATGTGGGCCACCGCGAAGGCCACGCCGCGATCGAGGAGACTCAGACGGTTCGAGGTGAACGAAATCGGGTAGGCAATGGCGTACGCGCCGTACCCGGTGAGATAGGTCGGCATCGGGCCCGCAGCCGCCCGATCCCGGCGCCAGACGAGCGACACCGGAATCAGGGTCCCATCCGCCGCGCGGGCAAAGACCCGCTCGCTCTCGTACCGCCCCGGGTCGTAGTCTCCCAGGACTGCCTTCCGTTTGAGCAGTACCGATTGGCCGGTCGTCATGTCGTGGTCGTAGACCGATGACGCCGTGACGAATGACTCGTACCGGTATCGGAGAAGATTCGAATCCCATTCGACGTTGGTGCCGGGTCCGGCCTCGTAGACGACCTCAGGAAACTCGACGTAGCGCATCCCGCTGTCATCGATCGCGGTCACCCTGATTCGCGCCAGCCCGTCCCGTCGTTCCCAGGCCACCCAGTGCCCGGCAAAGCACTCGACGCCTTCGACCACCACATCGTCCCTGGCCGCCAGCACTTCAGTCCAGTTGGCCGGCCGCGGGTCGGCCACCGGCGCCGAGACGACCCGGAAATTCCTCGAGGTGTCGTTGATTCTGAGAAAGAACCGGTCGCCGTGGTGATCGAGATCGTACTCCCGGTCCTGCTCGCGGGGCAACACGGTGCGCCAGGACGCGGTCGGCTCGACCGACTCGAGCACGGCCACTTCCGACGTCGTGTGACTGGCGGTGTAGAGCAGCAGAAACCGCCGGCTCCTCGTCCGGCTGACGAACACTCGGAATCGTTCGTCCGGTTCCTCCCGCATCAGCACGGCCGACTCGCCGAGGGCCATGCGGTACACCCGGTAGTCCCGTTTCGATTCGTCCTCGATGGTGTACACGATGGTGCGGCTGTCCGCCGCCCATACCGCGGAGCCGGCCCGCGGGACCGGCGTGATCAGCTCGCCGCCTGACCCGAGATCTTTCACATGGAGGGTGTATTCCCGGAAACCCGTCACGTCGGTCGAATACACCAGCTTGCCGCCGTCGGGACTCACTTGGAACACGCCCAGCCCGAGGTACGGATGCCCCTCGGCCATCACGTTCAGATCGAGCAGGATTTCCTCGGCGGCACCCTCCGCCAGCGGCCGCCGGCAGTAGATCGGATACTGTTTGCCCTCCTCGGTTCTCGAGAAGTACCAGTAGCCGCCGTCACGATAGGGAACCGAGAGATCGGTCTGCTTGATCCGCGCCAGCATCTCGTCGTACAACGACGTCTCGAGCGGCTTGAGCGGCGCCAGTACCGCGGCCGTGTAGTCGTTCTCGGCCTCGAGGTAGGAGCGCACCCCGGGATTGTCCTTGTCCCGGAGCCAGGCGTAGTCGTCGGTCAGGCGTTCGCCGAAGATCTCGGTGACCTTGGCGTCCTTCGAGGCGATGGGGGGGGTATGGCCCCGCCAGGCCGTCATGATCGGCCGAGCAAGCCTTGGAGCCTTTGCTTGACCACGGGCCATTCGGGCTCGATGACGCTGTAGTAGACCGTATCCCGGTAGACGCCGTCCCAGGTGTGGCGGTGCCGGCGCAGGACGCCTTCTTTCACCGCCCCCAACCGCTCGATCGCCTGCTGCGACCTCAGGTTGCGGCTATCGGTCTTGAACTGAACGCGAACGGCGCCCAGGTCCTCGAACAGGTGGCGCAGTAGCAGGAACTTGGCCTCGGTGTTCATCGGCGTCCGCTGGGCCCCGGTCCCGAGCCATGTCCACCCGATCTCGGCGGCCCGATCCACCCGGCGAATCTCGAGAAAGCGAGTCGAGCCAACGGCCCGGTCGGTCTTGTCATCGATGATCGCGAATGGAATCTCGTCGCCGACGGCCGCAGCCTTCCACGCCCGCTCGATGAGGTTCGTCATCGTGGCCAGGTCCGCGGGGCGCGGGACCGGCATGAAGCGCCAGATGTCGACGTCGTTGGCGGCCTCGAGTAGATCAGGAGCGTGCCGGGGATCGAGCGGTTCGATCCGGGCGTGCTCGCCGTATAAAACCACGGGAGTCGGATTCATGGATGGCCGGAAAACTACCACACCGGGGCGGGCCGGACCATCTTGCGATCCGATTGACGGCGTCTCATCCTTCCCCTTGAATGTCCTCCTCCAACCTGAGCCATTCCGAATCGGTCGGCTTGTTCGACCGCGCCCACGGCGTTCCCAACCGGGCCGCCGTCTGGTCCAACCATCAACCCCGCACCTACGCCGACCTGCTCGACGCTTCGGCCCGGGTGGCGGGCTGGCTCCTCGATGGCGCCGGCGACCTGGCCGAAGCCCGGGTGGGGTTTCTCATTCCCCCGGAGTTCGACCACGTCGCGGTTCAGTGGGGCATCTGGCGCGCGGGTGGCATCGCGGTCCCTCTGGCCCTGAGTCACCCACCGCGCGAAATCGAGTACACCCTCGACGACGCCCAGGTGTCGATCGCAATCGCGGCGCCGGACTTGGCGGACCGTCTCGAGTCGATCGGTCGGACCCGCGGGATTCGATTCGGAACCACCCCGGCTGCGCTTGCGACGGCGGTACCATCGCGCCTCCCGGACATCACCGCCCGGCGACGTGCCCAGATCATCTACACCAGCGGGACCACCGGACGCCCCAAGGGCGTCGTCTCGACCCAGGCCAGCATCGCCGCCATGGCGGGGACCCTGGCCGAGGCTTGGCGCTGGGTGCCGAGCGACCGGAGCCTGCACGTTCTCCCGCTGCACCATGTGCACGGCATCATCAACGCCCTCACCTGCGCGTTGTGGGCCGGCGCCGCCGTGGAATTCCTTCATCCGTTCGACCCGGTGGCGTGCTGGGAACGGCTCGCCTCGGGGGACATCACGTTCTTCACCGCCGTCCCCACGATCTACGCCCGGCTCGTTTCGGCGTGGGAAGCCGCCGACCCGGCAACCCGGAGTCGTTGGTCGGCCGGCGCCAGGCGGCTTCGGGTAATGCTGTCGGGATCGGCGGCCCTGCCGGTCGCCACTCTCATCCGGTGGGAGGAGCTCACCGGACATCGCCTCCTCGAGCGCTACGGCATGACCGAAATCGGCATGGCGCTCTCGAATCCGATGGATCGAGAACGGCGCCCCGGCACCGTGGGCGAACCCTTCCAGAACGTCCAGGTCCGCCTGGTGGACGAGGTGGGTCACCCCGTGACGCCCGGCACCCCGGGGGAAATCGAGATCAAGGGCCCGCAGGTGTTTACCGAGTACTGGAACCGCCCGGAGGAGACCGCCAAGGCATTCCGGGACGGCTGGTTCATGACCGGCGATGTCGCCGTGCTGGAGAGCGGCTACTACCGGATTCTCGGCCGCCAGAGCATGGACATCATCAAGTCGGCCGGCTACAAGATCTCGGCGCTCGAAATCGAGGAACTGCTGCGGGAGCATCCCGGCATCGCAGACGCCGCCGTGGTGGCGCTTCCCGATCCCGATCTGGGGGAGCGGATCGCCTGCGCCGTCGTGGCCCGCGATGGGAAGCCGGGCGACGTCGAGGCTCTGCGCGGGTGGCTCAAGGAACGGTTGGCGGCTTACAAAGTGCCCCGGGAGGTCCGGTTCGTCGCCGAGCTGCCCCGGAACGCCATGGGCAAAGTCACGAAGCCAGAGGTCAAGGCGCTGTTCGCATAGATTTCCGCCGCTCTCCTCCAAGGTCCAACCATGTCCCGGATGCCCGGCCTGCTGGCCACCGTCCTGTTGCTCGCCACCGTGGCGCCCGCTGAACCGGTCGCGGCCCAGCAAGTCGACCCCGCGCTCTTGCGAGCCCTCCAGTGGCGCGGCATCGCGACCATCACCGGAGGCTCCGCCCCCTGAGCCCCCGGGCCACGTTCTGGCGGGTGATGGCGCTGATGGTCTTCTGCGCTGTCGCCGGATTCGGCGCCATCATCGGCTCCCGTCGCCCAAGCAACGAGCGCCCCTGGGCTGCCGATCACGCCCAACTGGCGGAGATCATCCGGTCCGATTCGCTGGTCCGGATCGCCAACGTCCGCGATTTTCATTACCGAACGGAGACCGACCTCGATGCCCGCTACGAGACCCGGACCTACAATCTCAACCAGGTCACCTCGGCCTGGCTCGTCCTGGCCCCGTTCTCGAAGGCGTTCCGCGGCGCCGCCCACAGTTTCGTCAGCTTCGGCTTTGCCGATTCCTCGTACCTCGCCATCTCCGTCGAGGCCCGCCGGGAGCAGGACAAGACCTACGGCCTCCTGAGGGGCCTCGGCCGGAACTTCGAGCTGATCTATGTGATTGGTGAAGAACGGGACTTGATCGGCCGCCGGGCAGCCTTCGGCGACGGCGACGTCTACCTCTATCCGATCCGGACCACCCCGGAACGAGCCCGCGCGGTACTGGTCGACATGCTCGACCGGGCCGACCAACTCGCTCGCCGGCCCGAGTTCTACAACACCTTCTCGAACAACTGCACCTCGAATCTCGTCCGTCACGTCAATCGCGTGGTCCCCGGTCGGATTCCGACGGGGTTGAAGCTGCTGATGCCGGGCTACGCCGACGAGGTGGCCAGAAACCTCGGACTGCTCGACTCGACCATGACGCTGGACCAGACGAGGGCGCGATACCGAATCAACGAAGTGGCCCGGCGTTACCTTGATAGTATGGACTTTTCGGCTCGCATTCGAACTCACTGAGGTCTTCATGATCCGCCGCATGCTCGTCGTCGCCCTCGTGGCGACCCTCGTGGTTACCGGCCTCGCGGCCGCGCACGACATGTTTCTCAAGCCCGGGCAGTTCTTCGTGGCCGAGAATGGATCGCTGCCGGCCATCCTTCTGAACGGCACCTTCGACAAGAGTTCCAACTCGATCAACCGAACCCGAATCGCGGACCTCAGCATGGTCGGCCCCCGGGGACGCACCCGGATCGACACCACCGCCTGGGCCACTGCCGGCGACACCAGCCGAATCGTCTACCGCACCGGTCCCGCCGGCACCTATGTGCTGGCCGTATCGACCAGGCCGAGCGAGATCGAGCTCGATGCCAAGGACTTCAACGGCTACCTCAAGGAAGACGGCCTCGACGACGAGCTCGCCCGCCGCACCAAGGCCGGCGAACTTGGCGCCGACGCCAAGGAACGCTACTCGAAACATGTCAAAGCGATCGTGCAGGTGGGCAACCACCGGAGCCGCGACTTCGCCACCGCGCTCGGCTATCCGGCCGAGATCGTGCCGGTGAACAATCCCTACGACCTGAAAATCGGCGGAACGCTGGCGGTGACGCTGCTGGTGGGGGGCAAACCGGCGCCCAACGCATTGGTGCTCTACGGCGCGCGAGCGCCTTCCGGCAAGGTCACCGCCGAGCAGAGCACCCGGGCCGGCGCGGACGGCGTGGCCCGGATTCCGATCAGCGGGCCCGGGGTCTGGTACGTCAAGTTCATCAGCATGACCCGACTCGGCAAAACCCCCGACGGCGTCACCCACGAATCCAAATGGGCCACCCTGACCTTCGCGACCCGGTAGGCCGGCGCCGAAGAGCGAGCATTTCGCCGTACGGGCGAGCATGCGCTCGCCCTCTCCGCCCCACACCAGCATCCGTGCGCCCAAGGGAGCTCCTCATGACCCGATTCCCGACTCTCGCCCTGATCGTCGCCAATGCGGCCGTCGCCGCCGCCCAACCCCCGCGAATCGACCCGGCCTCCGCGGCCGACAACGTCCTCGCCGTCCACTCCGTCATCGGGTCGGAACAACACGAGTGGAGCCCGGACGGCTCCACCATCATGTTCCAGTCGGCGCTCAGCGGAACATCCAGCCTTTGGGGCATCAAGGCCGACGGCGGCTTCCCGCTTCGACTCGCCCCGAATCTCGGCGCAGTCCCCTATCAGTCGAACTACCTGCCGGCCTGGAGCCCAAAGGGCGATTGGATCGCCTACACCTCCGGCAAGAGCGGCGCGACCGAAATCTGGCTTTGGTCCCCCGCGGACGGCCGCGACGTCCAGCTCACCCGGCTCGGACAGACCCGGATCAATTCGATGTCCTGGTCGCCGGATGGCCGGACCATCGCCTTCGCCGGTGATCGTTACGGCTCGTACGACATCTGGACCGTGGCCGTCCCGACCGCGGAGGTGACTCGCCTCACCACCGACCTTCGATACGACGTCTACCCGACCTTCACGCCCGATGGCGCGACCATTCTCTTCGTCCAGCTCGACGAACGGTGGGTCGATCACAACATCATGGCGATTCCCGCCGGCGGCGGCACGCCACGGCTGGTGGCCCGCGATACCGATTTCTTCGACTATGGCGCCGGGAAAACGTTCGGGTACCCGATGCCGTCTCCCGACGGAAAATCCGTGCTGTTCCGCTCGCATCGAAGCGGGTGGATCAATTACTGGGTGGCGCCGATGGCCGGGGGAGCGGCGCGGCCGCTCGCCGCCGAGACCCACGATCAAAGTGGCGCCCGCTGGTCACCGGACGGGAAATCCGTGGTCTACGTCGGGAACCGGAACGGGACCCAGGATGTCCGCGTCGTGTCGGCCGCCGGCGGCGAGGCTCGGGTCCTGGTCGCCCCGGCGATCGGCACCGTCAACAATCCGGCCTGGTCGCCGGACGGCGCCCGGATCGCCTATACCCTGGGAACCCCAACGGAAGCGCCGGAACTGTTTGTCATTCCAACCACCGGTGGATCGCCCAGGCAGCTCACCATGTCGGCCCCCGGCGGCAACGTTGCCGCGTCGCTGGTGGCGCCGGAAAAGATCACCTATCAGAGCGGCGCGTTCCGAATCGCTGCCTACTTGTACCGGCCCCGCACCCTCAAGCCCGGCGAGCGGGGTCCCGGCCTGATGTTCATTCACGGCGGACCCACCGCCCAGTTCAGCGACAACTACCAGGCCCAGGTTCAGTTCTTCGTGAGCCAGGGTTACACCGTCCTCCTCCCCAACATTCGGGGAAGTTCCGGGTACGGACGGGCCTTCGAGGACGCGAACAACAAGGACTGGGGCCACGGCGATCTCGACGACGTGAAAGCCGGAGCCGAATACCTCAAGCGACTGCCCGCCGTCGACGCCGAACGGATCGGCATCACCGGCACGAGCTACGGCGGCTGCATGACGATGTCCGCCATCGCGTTTGCCCCCGGATTCTTCCAGGCCGCCGTGGCGGGGGCCGGTTATGGTGACTGGATCGACTTCTATTCCGAGCAGGAATACCGGCACGTCAAGCTGCTGGACTACGAGTTCGGACCGCTCACCCCCACCACCGAGCCGATCTACCGGCGGAGCTCACCCTACTTCGAAGTCAGCCGGATCCAGACGCCGGTCATGCTGGTCCACGGCACCGGCCGGTTCCCAAACTCTCACGCCTCGAAGCGCTTCGCCGACGAGTTGGAGCGCTACTACAAGGTCTTCAGCTACAAGACCTACCCCAACGAGAACTACTACGTGAACAATCCCGCCAACCAGCGGCAGATGTTCCTCGACATGCTGGAGTTCTTCGATCAGTACCTGAAAGACCGCCCCGCCGGCCGCGGACCGGTTTCCACCGGGAGCGGCCGATGAGGTCCGGCTGGCTGGTCGCGACCCTCCTCGGGGTCCCGGCCATCGGCACCGCTCAGCCCGCCGCGGTCGCTGACCAGATCGTGTCCGTGAGTTCCCTCGTGACCGGTGAGGGCCCGTTCTGGGCCCCCGATGGCCGCCGAGTGCTCTTTGCCTCACCGTTAGGCGGCGGGGCGCTCTGGGGCGTCCCCGCCGAGGGCGGAGCGCCGGTCCGGCTCACCCGGGAGATCGCCACCCAACTGGTCCGCCTCGCCCCCGCCGGCGACCGGATTGCCTACCTGAGCGACAAGAGCGGCAACCCCGAGATCTGGCTGGCCGAATTGGGGACCGGATTGGAGCGGCAGCTCACCACGCTCGGCGCCCGGATCAATGCGATGTCTTTCTCGCCCGACGGGCGGACCATCGCCTTCTCGGCCCTTCGGGAGGGCCAGTTCGACCTCTGGACGGCCGATGTGGCGACTGGCCGGATCGGCCGTGTCACTACCGATCCGCGTTACGAGACCTATCCCAGCTGGAGCCCGGACGGCTCGGCCCTGTTCTACATCCGCTCCGACGATCGCTGGGCCGATCATGAAATTGTCCGAATTCCCAAAGGTGGTGGCCCTGCGACCGTGGTGGCCACCGACCGCGATCTGTTCGACTACGGCACCATGGGACCCCGGGCCCGGTTCGGGTACCCGCTGATCTCGCCCGATGGCAAATGGCTGATCTTCAAGTCTCACCGGAGCGGCTGGATCAACTACTGGCTCTCCCCGGCGGCGGGTGGCGCACCCCGGCCCCTTGCCGCCGAGGCCGCCGACCAGAATGACGCCCGGTGGTCCCCGGACAGCCGCTCAGTGGTATTCGGGGCCCTGCACAACGGCACTCAGAACCTCCGGATCGTCCTGGTTGACGGCGGCAAGGCCAGGACCCTGACGACGGCCACCGCGGGTGTGGCGGCGACCCCCGACTGGTCACCCGACGGCACCCGGATCGTCTACACCTTTGCCACCGCGACCGCGCCTGCCGATCTCTACGTCATACCGGCCGGCGGTGGGACACCGACTCGCCTCACCACCTCGATCGCCCCGGAAACAGAGGCCGGGATGGTGACGCCGGAGAAGATCAGCTATGCCAGCGACCAATTGACCATCAACGCCTACCTCTATCGTCCGGCGGCGGTCCGCGCGGGGGAACGGGTCCCGGCCATCCTCTACATCCACGGCGGGCCAACCGGCCAGTTCAGCGATCTCTACCAGTCGCAGCCGCAGTTTCTGGCCCGGATGGGCTATGTGGTGCTGGCCCCCAACATTCGGGGCAGCTCGGGATACGGAAAGGCGTTCGAGGACGCCAACAACCCGTGCTGGACCATCTGCGACCTTCCCGACGTGCTCGCCGGGGTGGCCTACCTCAAACACCTCGGGACGGTGGACACCACCAGGATCGGAATCACGGGGAACAGCTACGGTGGGATCATGACCATGGGCGCGATCGCCCGGGCGCCGGGAGTGTTCCAGGCCGCGGTGCCGCAGTCGGGGTACGCGGATTGGGTCAGCTTCCAGAGCTACAACACCGAACTGCAGCACGCCAAGCTCAATGCTTACGAGTGGGGCCCCTATCCCGACAGCGCGGCCGTCTACCGGCGCAATTCGTCGCTGGGACTGGCCCACCAGGTCACCACACCGACGTTCGTCATCCAGGGGGAGGGCGTGGGGCCGGCCTGGCGACCGGGCGTCTACCCGATTCCGGCCTCGCTCGAGTTCGTCCATGAGCTCGACCGCTTCAACAAAGTCGTCAAATACAAGATTTACCCAGGGGAATCGTACTACGTCACCGGGAGGGAGAACTCCCGGCAGGTCCTCCTCGACATGCTCGAGTGGTTCGACCGGTACCTCAAGGACGGCATCCCGCCTCCCGCCGGCTGAAGTTAGGCGGCAGGCCGCCCCTTGCGATTTTGCAGCGTTAGGATATGGTGCGGAAGGCCGGGGAATTAGCCCCCTTCCGCATTCTGAAAAACGGGCGCATTATAGTGCCGGATCGTCAACCCACTCATCTAACCGTATCGGAACATCGACATGGCTACCCGTCGACCTTCGACCCGGTCTCGGACCGCGAAGCCTCGAACTCGCTCGACCTCGAAGGTTCCCGGGATCTCGCGCATCGACCAGGCCAGTACCCGCACGTTCGGGTGGTTCTGCCGGTTTGGATACCGGCCCACGGCGAGCGGCACGCGCCCCAAGTTCACCGCCTTCTTTGGTGACGCCAGCAACGGCGGAAAAAAGAAGGGCTTTGACCGGGCGCTGCTCTGGCTCAAGTCGGTGGCTCGGACCGGAAAGCCGCCCAAGAAGAAGTAGGCCCCTGATCCTGTCCTCATCGCCGGCCGCCGTCTCCCTTGGGGGCGCGGCCGGTTTAGTTTTCCCGGCAACCTCGTTGGTAGGAACGCCGGTATGGTCCGCAAAACCCTGCTGTTCGGCACCCTTGGCCTGCTCGTGGCCCTCGCCACGGCCGCGCTCTACGCCCGTTCGCGCGGGGCCCTCATTCCGGGATTGGGCGGAGAGGCGGTCGGCGCGGTCGTGGATCAGGCGATTGCCGGAGACTCGACGGCCGTCGCCACCCTCGCCTTCGATCGCTGCCGTCTTCTGCGCCACAAGACCAAGCAGACGTGCTATGAGGAAATCCTCCTCGGCATGGTCGGGAAATCGGCGGTCCGCCTCGCGATGGACGGTCTGTCCGTCCTGGCGCGAATGGACCCCGAAACGGTCGGGAACGGGCACGACCTCGCCCATGTGGTCGGCATCAACGCCTGGGCCCCGGGCAAAGACGTCGATGCCGTCTACACCACCTGCACCGCGCTCTATCAGTCGGGCTGTTATCACGGCGTGGTCCAGGCGTACCTCGACGCCAAGGGCACCGACAGTTCCACGGTCTACGATCTCTGCCACCAGATCAAGGTGACCGCGACCGATATGTGGCTTCGGTTCCAGTGCGTCCACGGGATCGGCCACGGCCTCGTCAACGCCCTGAACCATCACCTGCCCAAGGCCCTCCAGGGCTGTGACCAGCTGGTGGACAGCTGGGACGCCCAATCCTGCTATGGCGGCGCCTTCATGGAATTCATCGTGGAGGGCCGGGGTCAGGCGCATCACCCTCACACCCACCACCCGGCCCAGCCTGCCCAGGTCGCGGTCGCGGCGGGTGAGCACGATCACGGCGACCATGGGGCCGGAAAACCCGACCCCGGCACGGCGGCGGACAGTTTTCCGATCCGCGACAAGACCGATCCGCTCTACCCCTGTACCGCGATCGACACCAAATACCAGTTTGGCTGCTACGGCATGCAGGCCGGCATCATCATCGAAATGACCGGACCCGATTTCGGGAAGATCGCCCGGGCCTGCGACGAAGCTCCCGACTCCATGAAGGCGTCCTGTTATCAGGGCATCGGTACCTATGTCAGCGGCTATACCGTCCGAAGCCCGGAGAAGTCGATCCAGCTCTGCGCCAAGGGGAACGACAGGCTGCAGGCGTGGTGCTACATCGGCGTGGTGAAGAATTTCATCGACGTCACGTCGAACCCCGACGACGGCTTCGGATTCTGCCGCCGGTTCACCGATCGCAATTATTCCGTCGCCTGCTACAACGCGGTCGGCGAGGAGATGGCCGTGCTGTACCGGGCGCCGTCCGACCGCGAACAGCAGTGCGCCAAGCTCAAGGCCGAGGACGCCGCCGCCTGCCGCTTTGGTGCCGGCCTCGGCGGGACCCGGCCAAAGGAATTGAGCTTCCTGTCCCCGGCGGCCTGAGCCGGGAACGGCCGGCAACGACCACATGGAATATCTACAGCGCCTGATCGATCACCTCGGCTGGGCCGACCAGGGGGTCTTCGAGGCCGTCCGCGGAACCGCGGCCGACCCCGCGGCCGGAAAACGATCATGACCCTCAGAACGCCCGACGACCGGTTCGCCAATCTCGACGACTACCCGTTCGCACCCCACTACGTCACCATCGACGGATTGCGGATCCACTACGTCGATGAGGGCCCCGGCACCGGTCCCGTCATCCTCCTCCTCCACGGCGAGCCCAGCTGGTCCTACCTCTATCGCAAGATGATCCCGCCGTTCGCCGCCGCCGGCTTCCGCGCGATTGCGCCGGACCTGATCGGCTTCGGCCGCTCGGACAAACTCGAACGGCGTGAGGATTACAGCTACGCCCGCCACGTGGCGTGGATCACGGCATTCGTGGCGGCGCTCGACCTCAACGGCATCACCTTCTTCGGCCAGGACTGGGGGGGACTGATCGGCCTCCGGGTCGTCGCCGAGAACCCCGACCGGTTTGCCCGCGTGGCCATCAGCAACACCGGGCTCCCGACGGGAAAGGACATGGCGACACCAGGGTTCCTGCGGTGGCGCGAGTATTCACAGAGCGTCCCCGAGTTCAAGGCCGGGAAGATCGTGCACAAAGGGACGGCCAAGGGCATCAGTGACGGGGCGATAGCCGCCTACGACGCCCCATTCCCCGATCCGTCCTATCAGGCCGCGGCCCGCCAATTCCCGATGCTGGTCCCGACCGACCCCGACAACCTCGCCGTGCCCGCCAACCGGGCCGCATGGGAGGTTCTTCGAACCTGGACCAAACCGTTCCTGACGCTGTTCAGTGACAAGGATCCGGTCACGATCGGCGGAGATCAGGTGTTCCAGGCCCGGGTCCCCGGCGCGGCCGGCCAGCCCCATCGAGTGATTGCAGGCGGCGGGCACTTCGTGCAGGAGGATTGCTCCGAGCAGCTCGCAGCGGCAATCCTCGACCTGATCGCCCGCACGCCGGGCGCCGGAGCGAGCCGGTGATCCGCCGGCAGCTGATCACAGCGGCAGTGCTCGTCGGCCTCGCCGCCTGCCGCCCGGGAGACCGTGCGGTTCCGCGCGGCCAATCAGGACTTCCGGTATACCCACGACGCCGGAACCCGCGAGTCGGGATGGGAAACCCGGGTCGCGTCGATCGTCGTGACCGACAGCACCGTCCTGATCTACCAGAATGAAAAAGTCGGGATCGAGATCATGCCGTCCAGCCGACGCCTACGAGGACGGATGGACCGCCGCGATTCGCTCGGTGATCAAATCCTCGGCCGGAGCCCGATGACCTTCAGTTGATGTCGTCGGTATCCACTTGGCCGGACAACCGCCGGCCCAAATGGGACTTGCCCGACGGCGTTTCGCCCTGCATGCCGAGCCCGGTAGGTATCGAAGGGGCTTCCGGGTATTTTTCTACTTCTTGCCACCGACGTTGCCATGACCGAACCCAGACGCATGGACGCGAGCGCTGCCCGGTGAGCACCGACCGCAACCAAGGAACCACTTCCGTATGACCGGGAGCCCTCTCAGAGCGGCGATCATCGCCGGACTGGCCCGCCACAAGAACGCCAAACAGGCCGCCGGCGCCCAGGCGTACCT